>CALFWL010000026.1 GCA_937928215.1 uncultured Pirellulaceae bacterium
GCGTCACCGAGCGGATTGACAACCAACACCGCGCTCGATGGCAACCAAGGTGTCGAGGCGGCTCTCGCCGACTTTGATGCTCAGCTGACCAGTAGCGTGAACTGGTCCACGACCGATCGGCCGCGGAACATTAGCGTGGCGGCTGCTCAAGGTCAGTCAGACTTCCTGTTCTCACAGGGCGATCAGGTTCAGTGGCAAGCGGAGATTGCCAAGAAGGCCGCTAACGGAACGCAGATCTTCTTCCGAAACGTGAACACCTACACGGAAACAAACAATCCGGTCAATAATATCAGTCAGAACCAGGGAGCCAACACGTTCTATCAGGCGAACTTCGAAGCGGAACTCAGACAGCCTTTGTTGCGAGGACGAGGAACGTTCATCAATCGCATGCCGATCGTGATCTCGCGAATTGGAACCGATCAGGAACTGGCCAACCTAGAAGCTCAATTACAAAACATGGTTGTCAATGTCGAAATCCGATACTGGGATCTGTACTGTGCCTACCGAAATCTGGACGCCGCGAAAACTGGCCGCAATGCCGCCTTGGAAACATGGCGAATTGTCAAAGATCAATTGGACGAAGGTGCCGACGTTAACATTCAGCAGGTCGCTCAGGCCAGTGAGCAGTATCACTTCTTTGATGCTCAAGTCATCGACGCCTATAACAGTTTGCTAAACGCCGAAGGTGCCTTGCGATTCCTGCTTGGCTGGGCTTCGACCGATTGCCGTATGATTCGACCGATTGACGAACCGGTAATGGCTCCGGTTGAATTCGATTGGTGTACCTCACTTTGCGAGGCACTGACCTATCGCCCAGAACTTCGTCAGGAGCGATGGGAAATCAAGAAGCGAGAACTGGCGTTGGCCTATTCCAAGAACGGCCTGTTACCCGAGCTCAACGCAACGGCCCTGTATCGTTTCCTTGGTCTGGGTAACCGATTCGGAACCAGCGGAAACGCAGATTTCCCAATTGGAGAAAATCAAGCCGCGGAGCCCGGTCAAAGTGGCGCGTTGAATGAACTTTATGGAGGCAACTTCCAAGAACTTCAAGTTGGATTGAACTTTGGGATGCCGGTCGGCTTCCGGCGCGAACTGGCCAACGTACGAAACGCTCAGCTGAAGCTGGCTCGTGAAATCGCTCGCATCGAAGACATGGAACTGGATGTGACGCGTGAGCTGACCGAAGCGATGCGAGCCCTTGCGGCCAACCAGATGATCATGCGATCGTCGTTCAATCGCTGGAAAGACACTTCGGTCGAAGAAGAACACTTCAAGCGACTCAAGGACGAAGGTGTCGAGACTTTGGACGTGGCTTTGGATGCTCAACGCCGTCGTTCGCAAGCGGAAATTGCTTTCTACACCGCGATGTGCGAGTACAACAAAGTGATCGCTCTAATTCATCGCCGCAAAGGCACAACGTTGCCGTACTGTGGAGTTGATTTCAGCGAAGGACCGTGGACCGGCAAGGCGTACGTTGACGCTCAAGAGAACGCTCGTCGCCGCAGTGCCAGCCGCGAGCTGAACTACGGTTGGACTCGACCTCAGGTGATCAGCCGAGGCGAAAACTGGCCGACTGCATCGAACAACGGAGCGACTTACTCGACCGACGGTGTTGTCTCTGACGCGACGATCTACAACGATTCGACGATCGTGCCCGGCGAAGGCGAGATCTACAACGGGCCGTACTACGAAGGTGAAGTGATTCAAGAGCAACCGATCTACCAGGGTGCTCCCGCTCCGACATTGGCTCCACCACGGTACGATCCGGTACCGCAAGGTTCTTCGTCGCGAGTCCACCGTGATACGAGTGTTCGCCAAGTGAGCCATCAGGAGCCTGTTCGATCGACTGTGTCATCGTCACGCGGGAACAAAGTGGACGCGGCCAGCTCGGTCAGGCGATCTCGTCCAGAAGCCGTCAGTCATCAACCGCAACGTGACACAAGTGCTCGCCCGGTGAGCACCCACCAAAAGCCACAGCGTGACACAAGTGCTCGCCCAATTCAGCGACTGCGGGCTTCGACGCCGGAACGGACCGCGAACGTGACGAAGCCACGGAACTCGCCACGGACTGATTCTCGGGCTCGAGCAAACGTTCGGCCGTTCGCGTCAGCATCCAATCAGGCGATGAAGGGTCAACCTCCAGTCGTCGGCAAAACGTCATGGGAAATGCTGGGGCTCGGTGGTTCGACCAGTCAGAGCAGCCAGAAAAACGGCAACCAAAACGTTGCCAAGATCAAGACGATCGAGCCAAACGTAACGAATAATCTTCGCTGAAACATTTTTCTGAAATCCTAAACACACTCTCTTGCATCTGGTTGAACGCTGGCCGTCGTTTTGTGACGGACGATGGAACGCCAGACGGGTTCGACTCACAAGGAACATGTCATGTCCAACCGAATTCTGCTGGCGGCAGCCCATCTCGCTGTGATCGTGTGCTGCGGTTTGACGGGTTGCAGTATGTGCTGCGGCCCCTACGACTTCCATTATCCGGCGTTTGGGGGCAAGCACCAGCGAGTCGATCCGACTCATGGTCGTGTCGGTTCGATCTTCTCCGATCCGAATGTCGTGCTGGGGCCATCGTCCGATTCGAACTTGGAACCGCACCCCGTGGCCGAAACGCCTCGGATTCCTGCCGACGACGATCTTGATATGGAAGATCTGGATTCCGACGACGATGATCTGAAGCCGCTTGATCGTCTGGATGAAGACGTGGAAGAACTTCCCGATCCGGACAGCGAAGCGGATTCCGAGGTCACGGCTTCTCGGCTGTGGCGTCAACGAGCACTACGCCAGAATTCTGAGTATCGCTGAGTCGTGGCCACGTCGACTGCCCAATGCGGTTGTCAAATGGGCTACGACGATCAAAGGACATCATCGTTGTGCCAATTGCGACTCAGGTCCAACAATCTCGGACCTGCTGTGCCGCAGCCAGCAGTGAGGACTCAACGCCTTGCGGGTCCGAACTCGTTGTCTGGACCGTGGTAATCGGATCGCCCGGCGCGATCGTAGTGCCGATGCTTGGGATGTCCGAGATTCGATTTTCTGCGTGTCCGATCCTTAGCAGGTTCTGAAGTACTCTCCCGTCGACGTGCATTGAGCGGCCGGTTTGATTGAAGACAATCGCCTTGCCGCAAATATTTTCCTTGACGTTCGGTTTGCGAGGCCAGCACGTCGCGAAGCCGCATCGTCCCAACTGGGCTTCGATCATGTTAAACGCGTGAGGGTGGTGATTTTCTCGATCGAATGACTCAAAGACTTCCGCTGAACCTGGAATGCGAGCATTGATGTCGACAGGCCAGATGCCATCGTCATTCAAAATAAAATCGACTCCAAACACGCCTCGTAGGTTAAACGTGTCCGTCAGAATTTCGCCCAGCATCGAAAGCTGTGATTCGCGGTCGGCGGGTAACCTGACGGGACCGATCGAGCCGCACCAGGCGAATGGCGAATCGGTCAAACGATCGTCTCCCACAAGTTGCCGCGTGCTTCCAACCAACTTCGAACGGCCATCGGTTGCGACATAGAGCGACGAACACGATTCTCCGTCGATGCGCTGTTGGAAAATGTGATTGAGCGAACGCCGACTCTCGTCTTCACTTTCGCTCAAGTCCAAATCGAGCCCGGTTCGTATCCCCAGTCCTCCGCTGCTTGGAATCGGTTTGTAAAGCCAATCCGATGGAATCACCTGGTCCGGCAGACGCTCAGACACGGGCGCGACCATGCAGCCCGCCGCGGCGATGACTTCCTGAAGGAGGTCTTGTTTTGTCAGCAGGGCCCCCGATTCAGCTGAGCATCCTGCGATGGGCAACCAGTCTTCAATCGCAGCGATCGCCGAAGTATGTTGCTCGACTCCGCCGCAAACAATTGCGACATCGGGCTGCCAGCGGTTGGAGGGTTGCCGGAGGTTGATCGACCGTGCGTTCGCAACGGCTTCCGCAACCCGATCGAACGATTCAATCCTCAAAATGGTCGCCATGCCGGGACTGGCCCGTTGGCAAGCGGCACGGGTATCATGGTCGGCAAAAAGATCCCAACCCTCCACCGGATAACCCGCCCGAATCGCGCTTTCGACCTGCGCCCTGACGCTGGCTCCAATGATCAGCAATTTGGGTTTCATTCAAGCTCCGAATCCGCACCGACAGGGATACTGAATACGCTTCCGCAGATGCCCAAGAAATCAAGGTCGTGCAGGGATTGGTCTGGTTGGCATGCGGTAGGTGTCTTGTTAATATCTGTGCCTAGGGAACGGTGGAGGCCAAGTCAGGTTTGGATTCTTTCGTTCCAAGGACGATTCAGAGTACATTCCGATTCAGTTGGTTTTTTATTACAGGAGTTTTTTATGTCAATGCACATTGGTGAAGCGCTTACGGGCGACGGAAATGAAATTGCTCACATC
>CALFWL010000027.1 GCA_937928215.1 uncultured Pirellulaceae bacterium
CTTCCGTTCCAGATCGCGATAGACTCTGCCAGCCCCAACGGGATCTCAATCAATCGATGATTCAGTTGCAAGTAGCTGCGACTTGCAGGGGCAAATCCGGTTCGCGACCATGATGTTGGTGCCGTTCACCGAGAAGTGTCGTATTTCTAATCCGAACGCGAGAAAACAAATGAAGCGGACATTGATCTCGGTTGCAGTCATAGGTGTCTTTGCCCTCTGTCTTACGCTTGACGGCCAAGATGCTACTCCAAAGCAAAATCGCGATCCAGTTCGGCAGAGACTCGATCAGATTCTCAAACGACTTACTTTAGTTGAAAATCGCCTAAAACAGCTTGAAGATGCTCGCAGTACAAATCCAGACTGGACGGTGGATGGACGGGGCATCATTAGAATGCCCGATGGCAGCCCAATCGGCATCTGGGGAATCGATGGCGGGGCGAACCACGAACTGCCAAGCGTGCCTGCGCGATAAACTGACGCAGGATCGCATCCAAGAGCCACGTGGTACTGACACACGCAATGGCCGGGATAGTGGCAATCGCCGGATAACAATGCGTTGCACGCGGATCACTCATTCGGGCGGGTGTGAAGTGATTGGTTTCTTGGTTCGTGCCCGGTGAACGCAGACGTTATCCCACTCGCGAATGAAAACAGCTTTCCTCATCATTTGCGTCGCATTTGCAATCGTTCCGTCAGCGATGGCAGTATCCTCATCCACCGAGGTTGGGAGGATTCACTTCTGGTATCAACGCTGCTATCTTGCATTCGGGGCATGGGGGCAATCTTCTTCACTGACAGTTGGCTACATCACTCACACTGAAGAATTTCGCATTGCAAACAATTTTCACGCTGAATCGGACAATATGTTTATGTCCAACACGGACTACTTCGGTGGGGACACCAACAAACTCGGCTTCGGTTTTGCGTCGGACCCCCCAGGGCTACGGCTGGCTACATATCTTCGTGGCTGTCCCGCACCTGCTCGTAACGGGCTTTTGGCTAGTTATCTCGTGCCTGCTCCTATTCAGATTTCGAATTCAACTTTCAATATCTCATCTTTTGGTAGCAACTGCTTTATTCGCAATTACTGTCGTTGCTCTGGAGCAATTCAACCCAATGCCCCTCATTGCTGTTTCGTCGATGGCAACAATCCTCACTGCTACAATAGTTTTTACCGTTGGCGTCTTCGTAATATCCATCAAAACGTTCCGCAAAACACGTGGGATAACAAACGGATAAACGCGGAGTGCTCAATCATGCGGGTTTGAAATGGAGAGCTGTTTCTTCGCACCCGGTTATCCTGACCGTTATCCCGCTTAAGAAGATGAATAGCCAAATACAAATTTTCGCAGTCATCGCGTTCTCGCTATTCATTGGCGGTTGCAGCAAAGACCTTCCCTCACCCAGCAACGATTCAGCGGCAACAGATCCAGCATCTCAAGAAATCGCACGAATCGCCGAGTCTTACTCTGAGTTAACACTGATGACGCCGGAACCCGTTTTCGTGAATCCAGAGTTGGCGATGCTTTGCGTTGGCGCCACCAAAGAGATGGTTGATAACGCCCGAAATGAAGAAGGTCCTCACGCAAACTGTTCCGTTAAAATTTTCATGAACGAACTGGCATCTAGTGCTTTCACGCAGAACACATCGTATCCTATCGGGGCTATCATCGTGAAAGAGAAAGACATGCTTGGTTACCGAACCAAATTGGATACCGATTGGCAAGGCATGGGTAGCGGAGTCGGAGGAATGATAAAACGTGAAAAAGGGTATGACGAGTTCAACGGTGACTGGGAGTACTTCTACTTTGACAATCCGTCTTCAATCGAATCGGGCAAAATGAAATCTTGCATTGAATGCCATAGAAAGGCTCAATCCTCTGATTTTGTTTTCGCAGTCTGGGCTAAAGACGATAACCAGGGTCCATACGGCTACTGAATCGCGGGATAACAAGCGGATGAACCGGAGTACTCATTTATACGGGCTGAAGTGGAGAACCGTATCTTCGCACCCAGTTATCCGAATCGTTATCCCGCTCAGCAAACAAGCAACAGATACAACAGATACTCGAAACCGGTGAACCAACTGTTTTGGTTGACGTATAAATGTTATGGCCAGCCCCTTTCCAACAATGAAGCGATTTGGATTACGGACACTGTTGATGGGACTGACGACATGTTGCCTGCTTTTGGCGGTTGTGTTGTCACCAATTCATGCGTACAGATTGGAGTCGCAATTACTGCAAAAACTGCCTGATTCAGTCAGAGTGTTTTCACAAGACACGATTGGCTTGGCAGTTTTTTGCTGACGGTCAACAAACGGTGGTCGCGTGACGACCGAATATTTTGGACCACCATATCTGGAATCTCTGATTGGGTTGTGTGGCTTTCCAGTGTATGATCGCGTAGTCCACATAGAACTGCATGGTCAGAAAATAGATGACTCCGTAGCTCTCGTTGCAGAAAAATTCCCTTGCCTTCGCGCGATCGAATTACGCGATACATCGGTTACTGAACAATGGCTTGAAAGGGCTCGAAAAACGCACCCAGCATGTAAAATCACGTCTGAACGCTCAACAAGTGCTGTCAACGCGGGATAACAATGGGTCGCGCGGGTTTCAATGTTAAGTCTGTTTGCCGCGGCCCAGGGAACGCTGACGTTATCCGCCTCGAAATTCATGCACATTCGCGCATTTCAACCTGACGATGAATCCGCGGTGGTCCAACTCTGGAGCCGTTCTGAACTGACTCGCCCATGGGAATGACTTGGGGAAAAACATTTGCCGTAAAATGCGAGTCCAGCCGGAATGGTTTCTCGTCGGTCTGGTCGAGGATCGCATTATTGCTTCCGTGATGGCTGGCTATGACGGACACCGAGGATGGATAAACTACTTGGCAGTCGATCCCGATTTCCGGCGTGCTGGTCACGCGCGTGCCACTATCATTGGTCGGTCGAGTCCGTCGGACAACAAAAGCGATGCGGAATGACCATAAGCCGCGTGGGCTTCCGTGTTTCGTGTGGTCGCCACGACTCGGTGGACATGGTCGTCAGTCACTCATTTATCCGCAAGTCCTTGGTTTCAAGCTTTCGAAGGCTGGTTTTGACCGTTCCTTGATTGTCGGTCATCTGTAACCGAGTGATTTTCCAGTTGCCGTCGCACGCCGAGACATTGAACTTCGCATCATACTGATTGATTCGCTGATGGATGTGCCCCCAGTGTTCCACCGTGCCCGACAGGTTCCATTCGCACTGCCAGCCAAACGTCGGGCGTTTGAAGGATGTCTGATTCTTGATCATTTCATCGCGCGCGTTCTCGTTCGACCGGTTTATTGAGATTTCGTCTGTCGGTTCGGAGCGGATTGTTTCGACGTGATCGATTTTGGCGACTGCCCCGCCCTGCTCTCGCATTTTCAAGCTTCGCTGAATGTCGAGGTAGAGTTCTCTGAGCAGAGGCCCGTCCACGGTGTTCGCCAACGCATCGTAAACATCGGACGGTTCGCGAAAGTCAAATGCTTGAAAAAGGTTGGTGTGAAGTTTTTCGAAAATGCATTGCGCTTCCGCGTCAGGAAGTTTGAACTCGCGCGGCGAGGCAAACGGGATCGGGATCGAAGCGCGGTTGGCCAGAGGGGTTGACCAGTGGAAGACGATCGCGGTGAGCAAGGCGATCAAGCTGCCTGCGATCAGACGTGTGAAGGAAATCGTAAGTAACGGTTTGAGAATCCAGACGGCGAACGCAATGCTACCCATGACCACCGAAAACCAAGGGGTGCGGAAGGTAACGTCGGGAGTCCAGTCTCCCAGTTGCGTGGCGACAGGCGTCAGTCGGGGCAATTCTCGCTTTGATTTTGTTTGCCAGGTGAACGTGTTGTCGGCCAAGAATTTTGAGAAAGCCTTCGTCAACGTTTCGTCATAGGCGAAGATTACCGAATCGACGCTGCGGATCGCGTGGTTGAACATATCCCACATGACCGCCACTTTTTCGGGCGGTTGATCGGTCGGATGGCTCATGATGACACCCACACGACCGCTGGCCATGCTCACCTTTCGAGCTTCTGCCTGAATTGCAAAGTCTTTCAGGTCCAAGCCATAAAAATCGATCCGATCAAACGTCGGCGCGATTTGCTTCTGATCGATCGTGACGGGATTCCCAGAGGAAAACCACGCCTCGATTTTCTTTCTTGCGGTCGCTTGTTCTGAGACATCAAGAAAGCGGTTGTCGGCTCTTTCGAAATCGATCAACGCAGCCAGTGTCGCCAGAGGAATCAAGACCTCGTGACGAACCTCGTGGTTGTTAATGTAGATAAATGAGTACGTGCTGCTGTAGCTATCGATGCCAAGCGTCTTCTCGCGTTGATCGGTGAACCAGGATTCCCAATCTTCCTGTGCAGCATCGGGAGCAAGCAGAGGACTATCCCAATCGAAGCGAAAGGTTTGGGGAACACCGGGCTTCATCATGTGTGTGTACGGTGTGTCGCTGCCAGCCTGCTTGAGCAGAATCTTCAGTTCCGACGGCAGCAGGGCTCCGTCTGCGACCATGTTCTGACGGAAGGTCAGGAACTCGGGCGGGTTCGAATGTTCGTACTCCAGCACGAAACCCATCAAGTACTGCATCAGCTGCCCTGCCTTGATACCGCCGTCAGGAATTTCAAACTCAATGATTTGAGTGACCTTCGCGTCGATCGGTTCCCCGCTGAGATCTAGGATCTCGATCCTTCTGGCTAGATACTGCGCGTGTTCCTTGACCGCGTCGAGCAATTCTTCGCTATCGTAAAATCCGGATTCGAGTGCTTCGACACCTTGGAGCAACTCCAAGTCTTCGGCAAAGCACGTCAGCTTCATGGTGGTGCGAGCTTGGTCGACGTACACGTCGGCCTGAACCACCGAAACCGGATGAGCAGGCAGGGATTCTGTGTTGACGTGGCTGACCAAAGTACAGGTCAGTATCATAGCAATCAGGAAGTTTGGCATCCGTCCATTTTAGGCGAGCAAAGCTGCTTGGCTATGAGTGCGTGCTCAAACGTGGTTACCTTGAAAGCGGCAGATCAAGCAAAATCCGTCAGTCAGGGCGATTGCGATCAGAAGCGTTTTTTGTGACATTCTTGCGTTCAGGTCTCGGACCATTCGCATTGACTTGATTAAGTCTCGCAAGTCCCCAATCAACGAAATTCAACCCGAACCGCTTATATGAACGCGCTGACGGAAATCAAGACACGCTTTGCCGACGCCTTAGCCAAAACGATTGACTCGGCCCAACCGTCCGACAGTCTGTTGGGGATGATTAAAGCCACTTCGGATGGAAAATTTGGAGACTATCAAGCCAATTTCGCGATGCCGCTGGCCAAGCAGTTGAGCAAACCACCGCGCGAGGTCGCATCGTCGATCGTCGAAGCGGTTCGGTTGGATGACATCTGTAGCGGGATCGAGATTGCGGGTCCAGGGTTCATCAATTTGACGCTTGATGATTCTTGGGTCAAGACTCGGCTGACAACCGCCGTGGGAAACGATCGGTTGGGCGTCGCGAAGATCGCCAGCCCAAGGAAGTTTGTGGTCGATTATTCGTCGCCCAATGTCGCCAAACCGATGCACGTTGGCCATATTCGCTCGACCGTGATCGGCGATGCGTTGGCCCGAGTTCTCAGGTTCGTTGGACACGACGTGGTTACGGATAACCATCTGGGTGACTGGGGTACTCAATTTGGCATGATCATTTATGGCTATAAACACTTCGTGGATCAGGCAACCTATGAGGCCACGCCTGTGGTGGAGCTTGGACGGTTGTACAAGCTGGTTCGTCGGTTGATGGATTATCATTCGGCAGTCAAGTCGCTGCCGGATTCGAAGCGGCAATTGGAACAGTTGGAGCAGGCTGCGAATGAGCTTGAAGGAACACCGCTTTTGGGAGACAAGGCAAAAGACAAGCAGCTGAGAAAACAAATTGCCGCCGCGAAAAATCGAGCCAAAGGTCAGGCGGAGGCGGTTTGCGGCCTTCAGGAGAGAATCGATTCTGCCGACTCGGACGCGGAGTTTAAGTCGCTCGCGGAAGCCCATCCGGACATCAACAATGCCGTTTTGCTAGAGACCGCGGCGTTGCACGAAGGCGATCCGAAGAATCGTGAACTTTGGGATGATTTCCTGCCTCATTGTCGAGAAGACATCCAGCGGATCTACCAACGTTTGAGCGTTTCTTTCGACCATGAATTGGGTGAGAGTTTTTTTCACAACATGCTGGAAAGCGTTGTGAATGATTTCGAAGCAAAAGGGTTCGCTCGTACAAGTGACGGGGCCTTGTGCGTGTTCATGGAACAGTACGAGACGCCCATGATCATTCGGAAGCAGGACGGCGCGTTTCTGTACGCGACGACGGATCTTGCGACGATCAAGTACCGGCTAGACGAGTGGCAAGCCGACGCAATTTTGTACGTGGTCGACCATCGGCAGCATCAGCATTTCGAGAAGGTGTTTGACGCCGTGAAACTATGGGGCTACAGCGATGTGGAACTCGTTCACGTTAGCTTTGGCACCGTGTTGGGCGACGATGGGAAGCCTTTCAAGACCCGATCCGGCGATACCGTCAACTTGGAAACGCTGCTCGACGAAGCGGAGTCACGAGCGGTTGCGATTGCGAAAGAGGCCAATCCAAATTTGGTGTCCGAGCAGCAGGAGAACATTGGCCGGGTCGTGGGCATTGGTGGGTTGAAGTACGCCGATCTGTCGCAGCATCGCGCTTCGGACTACAAGTTCAGCTACGACAAAATGCTGGCCATGAAAGGAAACACCGCGACTTATCTTCAATACAGCTATGCTCGAGTGCAAGGAATCCTCCGGCGTATGGGAACCGATTTGGACGCGTTGCGATCCGATGATAGTGAATTCGTGTTTGCCGAAGATGTTGAACGAACGCTGGCGGTCAAACTGGTTCGGTTCGGTGAATCGCTGGACGAAGTCCTTGTCGAATACAAACCTAACCTGTTGTGCAATTATCTGTTCGAGCTGACTCAGACGTTCTTTCAGTTCTACGATCAATGCTCGGTGAAAGACGCTGAAAACGA
>CALFWL010000028.1 GCA_937928215.1 uncultured Pirellulaceae bacterium
TTCAGCGTTTTGCAAGAACGCCAGCTTGATCCCCTCCGTTAGCTCTTTGGGGATCGGCTTATTGTTTCTTTCTCGCAACAACGGCTTGTCGTCAAACGACTCAAACTGAGAAGGTCCACCCGACATGTAGAGAAAGATGACCCGCTTGGCCGTCGGCTGGTGGTGCCGAACAACTTCGCCAAACGCGTCTCGGGAAACCAACTGGGTTAGCGCCGTCGCCGCCAGCCCGGTAGACATCCGAGACAGGAACTTGCGGCGATCCAAGGTGGGAAGATGATTAGGCATACTAAGACCGGGTAAGAAATTCATGTAGGTTCAGGACTACGCGGCAGACGGCGGTCCAGGCGGCAAACTGAGGTGGCGACAAAGATGAATCGGCCGGAGCCTGACCAATCTTCAGCACCTCATTGGCTTGCTGTAAGTGGTTATCGTAATGCTGCTGCCAAGTGCTCAGTTGCAACGTCAGTTCAGCAACTTCCTCCGCCGTCGGCTCACGCTGTAGAGCGTACTCGAACAGCTTCCTCAATCGCATCTCGTCCGCGTTATCGGTACTCGTGTTATCACTACTCGTATCGGTACTCATGAGCACCCGCTGTGCCAACGCGCGAGACGCTTCGACAAAAGTCGGATCGTTTAGGAGCGCCAGTGCCTGGCCGGGGGTGTTGGTGACCGATCGTCTAGCCGTACATTCCTGACGCGTCGGCGCATCAAAGGCCAGCATGGAGGGATGAGGGTTTTGTCGCTTCCAAAAGGTGTAAAGGCCGCGCTGATATTGGTCGGCTCCTTGGTCGGTTGCCCAAATCAGATAGCGGCTACCAAACATGATCTTGTTCGATTTTTCCCAGTAGCTTTCTGGTTGATAGGGAAAGAAAGAGCGGGTGGGAATCTGCTCAGTCAATTGCAGCAAACCGGCTGCTTGCAACGCCGAGTCCCGGATTTCCTCGGCCCCATGTCGATAGCGACTTTGTCGAGCGTGCAAACGGTTGGTCGGATCCAGAGAAACAAGCTCGGCTGAGCCATGCGATGACAATTGATAGGCGTCCGAAGTCACCATCAACCGAATGATGTGGCGCATATCCCAACCACTTTCGACCAATTCGGCTGCTAACCAATCGAGCAATTCAGGGTGGGAGGGCCAATCGCCTTGATTGCCTGCATCTTCGAGCGTCTCGCTGATGCCTCGCCCAAAGAATTGATGCCACATGCGGTTGACCAGCACGCGCGGGGTTATTGGGTTCTCTGGCGAGGTCAGCCAATGGGCCAAGTCGAGACGGCTAGCAGGTCCATCGGTATCCAGTTTGCCCATGAATTCAGGGATGGCTGGCCCGACGACTGGCCCGGTTTCATCCATGAAATTGCCCCCCATTCGCACACGGGTCGATTTTCGTTTGCCGGCTTTGCTAACGAGCGCCAACGAGTGGGCCGATTGCCGAACGTGAAACAATTCCGCATACAGTTTCTTTAGCTGCTGCACTTGTCGCGGGTGCTGAGCCTCAAGGTAGGCGTAGCGAATCACGTCATGATGCACTTGACGACGTTTGCCGACAGGTTGCTTGATCGATTCGATTACCAGTCGCATGCGGTGCTCGCGGTCGTCCCGATTCCAAGGTAGGTCCCACCAGTATCGCAGCGTTGATTCTGCCAGCTGAGCGTTGAAGGCTTTGTCGCCTTGCAGACGATAGCCGCTGTTGCCCCAAACGACGGACCCTCCGATCTGCGCCCAAGCCATGCCGACCGGTTGATGAGGACTGGAAACGATTTTGTTACCGGGAATTTCCAGCCTGATTAAATTACGTTTCGCAAGATTCTCAGTACCTGAATCTGCCTTGGGATCAGTGGAAGTTGCCGGAGGGATGTCGCCCATAGGCACCACATATTTGGCATCAGGGTGCGGTAGCGTTGCTAGAAACACGTCGGCGTCGTTTGGGTCTCCCCAGAAATAGGTGGTAAAGTAACCAGCATGCCAACCAACTCGATCGTAGGCTCCATGGATGATCTGCAAACCGATGGAAGATGGAGGGCCTGCGGGGTCAACCCACACTTCGGTGAAGACCTGCCGGTCATTTTTTTTGCCCGGTAGTATCTTGCCGTCCATGAATCCCGTCATGACTTCACCCGCCATGTGCCACGCGAGCTCGCCCGCAGCAGCATCCACCCGTCGTCCATCTTCGACTTGCTGATAGTCGCCCTTGGTGACGCGGGCAGCAGGAAGTTCAGCCGGCATCCACGCGAAATCCGCCCACTCGGGCTGCGAGTTGTACTGCGCCAGGGTTGATTCTTCCCACTTCGCAATCTCCGTTGCATTCGCCTGAGCAGAATAAACCTCTTTTCTCAATTGCTCGATCTGATTGCTGAGCAGATCGTCTTGCTGGCGAAGCTGACGGGCGTTCTTTCTCGGACCTTGTTCTGGAGGCTGGCCAATCTTCGGGCCGCCAGTACTCGGGTCAAAAAAATCGTTGTCGTAAACGTAATGCACCGGCATGCGACGGTCGCCCGGGTCGTACACTCCGGCTTCGATCAGGTCATCGAAAAATGCGGCCAGCGAATAGTAGTCACGAGCACTAATTGGATCGTATTTATGGTCGTGGCATTCGGCGCAGCCGGTCGTTGCCCCCAGCCACACGGTCCCCAATGCTCGCACGTGCTCGCCCTTGATGGCGTGCAGGGCCTCGTCCTCGATGCCTCCGGCTTCGCAATTCGTTTTGATCAGCCGGTTGTAGCCCGACGCGACCAGCGTGCGGTCGTTCCGGTCCGGCAATAAATCACCCGCCAATTGCTCGCGAGTAAACTGATCAAACGGCATGTTGTTACGGAATGCTTGAATCACGTAGGAGCGATACAGCCCCGAATCGATCGGTTCATCACTGACCATCCCCGATGAATCGGCCCAGCGTACAAGATCCAGCCAACGTACGGCTTGGTGTTCAGCGCACTCCAGTGAGGTCAGCCATTTTTCTACCTGAGCCTCCCACGTGACCGTCGACGGATCGTTCTGGAACGTTTGAACTTCGGCCATCGAAGGTGGAAGGCCTCGCAGGTCATAACTAAGCCGGCGGAGGCGCGTCCGCGGATCGGCCTTGGGGGCGGCAGTGACCTGATGCGCATCGATCGTACGTCGCAGGAAAGCATCGATGGGATTGCCCGTCTTGAGTTCGGGGGCGACCGCGGGAACCTGAGGACGAACCAGTTCGCGATAGGCCCAGTGTTCTTGATAATCTCCCCCCTGGCGAACCCAACGAACCAGCAAGTCCTTTTGTTGATCAGTCAGAGAATAAACTGAATCGGACGGAGGCATGACCGAATCGGGATCGTCCGAGAGAATCCGCGCGATCAGCTCGCTCTCATCAGGCTTGCCGGGCACGATCGAGTCGGCTTCGGTGGCTCCTTCGAAGGTGTCCAGCCGTAAGCCCGCTTCACGCTTGCCCTCGTCAAAACCATGACAGAAAAAGCAATGGTTGCTGAGTATCGGGCGGATGTCCCGATTGTAGAGGACTTGGTCCTGGCCTTGCGCCAGCGAGAAAGTCGAAAAAAATGCAACCCAAGTGAGGCAGCACCGAAAAGCTACTTTGTCCACAAATCATTTCGCTATTTTTGACTTACCGGTTGAACTTGCCGCCACTTTAACCCGTTCATGCTGCCGCAGTCACAACCAGTGCTGAACTCCTTCCGATCCAATCACGTCGCGTCTAACATGCAGGCGACGAGCCTGATCGCCAATCCCCCATTGTAACCGCAACCCGCGTCACAGCTCCAGTATTTCAGCCAAGAATTCGCCAGCGAGATAGCCGCCAAACGCGGGGAAAATCGGTTTTGAATTGCTGGGTTTTTATAATTTCAAACTTCCAATCAACAGGACCTAACCGGTGAAGAATCAACCGATGTTGACCTCAAATCGTTTATTGACGCCACTGATCGCGTTGCTGACATTGATCCTGTTCGGCAGGGTCTTGGATACAAAAGCGTTCGCGAAGGATGAGCAAGATCGTCCGATGAACGTGCTCTTCATCATTGCGGATGACTTGAGGCCAGAACTGGGCTGCTATGGGCATCCGCTCATTAAATCGCCCAACATCGACCGGCTGGCCGCCAGCGGAACCGTGTTCACGCAGGCATACTGCAATGTTCCGGTTTGCGGTGCCTCTCGATCAAGCTTTCTGACGGGGCTGCGTCCCACTCGGTCACGGTTCGTCAACTGGAACACTCGCATGGATGCAGACGCACCGGAGGCGGACACCATCGCGTCTCACTTTAAGCGGAGCGGCTACCAGTCGATTAGTCTTGGCAAGATCGCTCACTTTCCCGATGACCAAAAACACCACTGGACCGAGTCGCCATGGCGCCCCGATTATCCGGACAACGATAAAGTGCAAGTTACTTGGCGAGACTATCAATCGCCCAAGAACATCGAAATTTCTCAGTCCAACCCCAATGGCGCAGGCCCCCCTTTGGAAGCAGGTGACGTTGGTGACGATGCCTATCGCGACGGACAGATCGCCACCAAGGCCGTGCAACGTTTGAAGGAGCTTGCCAAATCCGACGATCCCTTTTTTCTGGCCGTCGGTTTTCTGAAACCTCACCTGCCCTTCAATGCACCTAAAAAATATTGGGATTTGTATGATCGCGATGAAATTCACTTACCTGACAACTATCGCAGGCCCGAGAACGTTCCCAATGTTGCAATGCGCTCGTCGGGTGAATTAAGAGCCTATACAGGTTTGCCAAGGATGGGGTTGGTGGAAGACCAGAAGGCCATTGAACTCATTCACGGTTACTATGCTTGCGTTAGTTACGTGGATGCCCAGGTGGGCCGAGTCTTAGATCAACTGCATCAATCAGGTTTAGGTGACCGCACGGTGGTTATCCTGTGTGGCGATCACGGATGGAATCTGGGCGACCACCAACTGTGGTGCAAGCACTGCAATTTTCAGTCGAGTCTTCGAACGGCTTTTGTGGCACGCCGGCCTGGGCAATCCGCCGGACAGACATGTGACGCGATGATCGAACTGGTGGATTTATTTCCGACGATGTGCGAACTGACAAGCCTGGCCGCGCCGGCAGGTTTGCAGGGGACAAGCTTTGCAAAACTGCTCGATGGCGACCCAGCCGACCGTAAGAAACACGTTGTTTGCCTGTGGAAAAGTGGTCAGACGGCACTCGACGCGCGGTATAGTTATACGCAGTGGACCAACCGCCAAGGCGATGAAGCGGCTCGGATGCTGTACGACCATGAAAGCGACCCCGGCGAAAATGTCAATGTCGCTGAACATCCTGAACAGAGGGACGTGATATCGCGGATGCAGGCGATTCTACGAGAATCTGAATAGGGGTGGTCCTGCACCAAAATCCGTTCT
>CALFWL010000029.1 GCA_937928215.1 uncultured Pirellulaceae bacterium
TGTTCACATAGAGATCGACGTGTTGAAAGAGCACGTCGTCGGTGAACTCGATCGCGTATTTTCGCATCGATTCAAGCGTTTCCTCACGATGCTTCAATCCGTATTCAATCGATCTGCGGATCACCGATTGAGATCTCGAAATCATGTCGGCCGCGAGAGTTCGTCGAGCAAGAATGCCTCCTAGTGGCAACGGAGTACCTGTCTCGGTTTCCCAACGCGAGCCGAGGTCTTCGACTAGGTGCAATCCTTGTTGCTGCCAAGTAAAGCGTCCCTCATGAATGCAGACTCCAAATTCTGCCGCGCCCGTTTGAAGCATCGGCATGATGTCAGAGAATACAACGTGCTTCAGTTGAGTGAACTGGTTTTTGATTGCATCCCCGTAAAACAGTTTCATTAACAGTGTCGCGGTCGTATGAGGGCCGGGACAGAGAGTTACCGTTTTGCCGTCAGACGGCACGGTTGGCCTGCTGTTCTTCGAACCAGCCAACAACAACGGCCCGACACCAAATCCAAGGGCACTTCCGCAGTTAAGGACAACCGTTTTGTCGGCCAGCAACAACGCAGTGTGGAAGCTTGCTTTGGCAATATCGAAGTGACCTGAAAACAATCCCTCATTCAATTGCGAGATATCTAACAGGTTGATGCGGAAATCGATTCCTTGCAAATCAATCTTGCGTTCGAGAATCGCGTGGAATGCAAACGTGTCGTTGGGGCAGGTTGAAATTGCCATCCGTATCAAATTGTCGTCCGTGCGGCTCAGCTTTTCGTCCCCAGAAATTCCGTTGCCAATTCACTCGCGCCTTGCAAAGCTTGATCGATCTGCCAGTTGGCGTGATCTCGATTGCCCGCTAGGTTTGAGATACCACGGATGATCGAAACGGGCGTGTTTGCTCGGCGGCCCGCCATGGCGACGGCAAAGCCTTCCATGTCTTCCGCAATCGCGGCAGGCCAGCGTTCGCGCCGGCCGTCGGCTTGCTTGGAATCCACCGAAGCGCTACCGACGGTCAGCAACAAGTGCCCTGCTGAGTTGACGTGAGCCAATTCCACTTGGTCACCAATTGGGTCGCTTTCGCTATCGCCGGGCCACTGCATCCAGCCGATTTTCTCGGCTGTTTGAAACTGGTTTCCACCACCAACACCGACAGCATCGCAAGCAACTTGATCGAACATGAACGCGGTTCCCAGTTCCGTGTGCCCATCGTAACTACCCGCGATCCCGACCAACAGGATCCGTGCAGGCCGATATCGTTCGACCAAACGGGCTGTTTCAATTCCTGCCGCGATGGGACCGAAACCACACACTTGAAACCGCACTTTGTTATCGTCCGCGCGGTGGCTTAGTGTCGGAACACAGGCGTCAAATTCGCGCTGCGTTGGAAAAAGAACAAGATGTTGCATTCGACGCGTCCGCTCAAGGCTTTCGATGGAGAAGCTTGTACCAGAGGCACTTTTTTTGATAATCTCGGGTTTCCGGCTCAAGGACCTGATCCGCACTCCGCGACCATTCATCCGTCACTGCGGGGCTCGCCCAGCGTTGAATTGCCAGATTTGAGCCAGTTCGCTTCATACGTAAGATCGGCAGCGAATCGTTCAAATCCGGTAACTTATTCACCCGCTCGTCCTAAGTTTAACAGGAAAGAAACGCGTCGTGTGGCGTTGCGACGCGTCGTGTTCTGCGATACGTTTTGTGCGCTAAGCACTTGCCCAACAATAACTGCCAGATTTCATTTCGCTCGCGTAAAATCGACGCTGAATCATGTTCATCCGGCAACTTATTGATTCGCGATCGCTAATTGGAAGGCGCCGCTTTGCAAATGAAATGCCGGTATGTTTACTTATCATTGCTGGTTTCCACTTCAAAGATTCCACGCTGTGGCGAACGTAGCTTCTGCAAGGTGGCGCTGTCCAACTAAGCTGCCTGTTATACGGCCTTTCAGGCAAGTCGACAAATTTCTCTAACGAACGATCTCATGAAACACGCATTGATTCTTTGCACTGGCAATTCCTGTCGATCGCAGATGGCAGAGGCGATTTGGCGAGACGCGGGCGGCGGTCTTTGGAAGGCGAGTTCCGCAGGGGCGAAACCGACCGGGAACGTCCACCCACTGGCGTTGAAAGCCATCGCGGAGATTGGCTTGCCTATTGATGGACTTGAAAGCAAGCATGTTGATCAGTTTCTGCAAGAACCGATTGATCTTGCGGTCACCGTCTGCAACAACGCATTGGAGTCATGCCCCAATTTACCGCACGCCAACGAGCAACTTCACTGGCCTTTCGACGACCCAGCGGACGCGACCGGAACAGAGGAAGAAATCATGAATTGCTTTCGGCGGGTGCGCGATGAGATCAGACGAAGGATACAGGATTATTTAACATGAGCGAACGAAAACTGTATTCGATGGATCCAGGCACCGCCGCCGATTGCGTCAAGCTGATTGAGCTGGCGCTAGTCGAAGATATCGGCGTTGCGAACGTGAAAGACGGACGAGACTGCACCACGGACGCCATCGTTCCAGACACCGTCACTGGCCGCGCAGCGTTCGTGAGTCGAGCCAGCGGGATTGTGTGTGGGGTCGAAGTTGCGACGTTCGTCATTGATCACCATGCGTTGACGCTAAGCCTTGATGTTCGGTTGAACGACGGAGAAACGGTCGAACCGGGCCAGACCATTGCCGTCGTCTCCGGCCCCGCGGCTGAGATCTTGGTGCTGGAGCGAACGTGTTTGAACTTTATGTGTCGTCTTTCGGGGATCAGTTCCCTCACGAACCAGTACGTCAAACAGGTTGAAGGAACCAACGCTTGTGTTTTAGATACTCGAAAAACAACGCCCGGTTGGAGGCGGCTTGAAAAATACGCGGTCGTGTGTGGTGGAGGTCAAAACCATCGAATGGGTCTGTACGACGCGGTAATGATCAAGGATAACCATCTTGCCTTTCGTCGAAGTCAAACAGAGAACAAATCGTTAACCATCCCCGACGCTGTCGAGCTGGCAAGAAACTGGATCGATGATCATGCGGACTCGTTGCCCCACGGTCAACAAACCGTCTTGCAGTTGGAGGTCGACAATTTGGATCAGTTGTCGATCGCACTGAAGACATCCGTTGACATCGTTTTGCTTGACAACATGTCCAACGATCAATTGGCGTCGGCTGTGTCGCTTAGAAACACGCAGGCTCCCAACGTTTTGCTGGAGGCATCGGGCGGCGTGAACTTAGACACAGTTGCAGCAATCGCAGCGACCGGCGTTGAGCGGATCAGCGTTGGTGCGTTGACTCATTCCGCCATCAATTTCGACATCGGTCTCGACTGGACAATCGATTGATGCGTCAGGTTGGATGGTCCGTTTAAGTGGCGGTGGACCTAGTGGTTTGTCTAGCTTGAATATTCGAGGTTGGCGATGCGATCTCGTGCTCGTTTTCTTGCGTCAAACAGGAATGCCAACCCGAACTTTGATTCGTGCCAAACCACTAAAGTGGCTTCAGCAACATCCAGTTTTCAATGAGCGAAAGATCCAGAGAATTTGGTTGACAACTGAGTAGCGTAACCTAGTTTTCAACACGCTTGTTTGTGCTGGGGAGCAACGAACAAGTTGGCGGCAGGTACCTGGCATGATGCCAACGGGGGCCTGCCGCTTTTTTTGTCCATGCTAATTGGACAGCGCCACTTTGGGAGTAAAATGCTGCGACCTGCTGGTTTCCACGCTCTGGCGAGCGTGACAAGTGCGCTTGTGAGGGCGATTGAATTATCGGGGAAAGTCCTGATCAGGAAAGCCGTTACCTTCCCGTAGTCGATAAGCAAGGTGGCCTCAGCGTGCAGACCTGAGACGCGCGAGTTGAGGATGCAGAGCCTTCATAGTAGTGATGACCGACGGGAACCAAACCCGTCGCGAGCCAAGGGAGGCAGGAAGGTAGATTCGGAAAGACCAAACACATGAAAGACAAATCGAAAGATCGCCTGCCAGAACGAGTGCTGGCCAGAATGAGTGCCGGTCAGAATGAGTGCCGTTTTCGACTACACCGACTGGAGAGACACCAGCTCTTGGTCGGTGGGGTCAGCCTGTTGTCTGGACTAACCGAATGTTGACGACACTTTTAAATAACAAATTGAAAGGAGGAAAATGGCACGCGTTGATTGGCAAAGTTTATGCACCGCTTAATCTTTACACGGCCGCCTTTAAGGTGACCGGCAAGAAGAAAGCGGCAGAAGTTGATGGCGATGGCCAACGCTGGGAAGCATTCGAAGAGTATCTGTTAGCGAGACACGCAATCTCGGCGAAAAGCCGAAAGCTGTCGCCCCAGTCCGGTTCGTCGCGTTCATATTCCCAAACCGGGAAGACCGAGCGAGACGCGTCCGCTGGACATTCCGACGGTCGGTGATCGAGTCGTCCAACGGGCGATTGTCAACGTGATCGAGCCGATTCTGGACCACCCGTTTCATGAATGAAGATCCGGCTTCCGTCATGAACGGGGTGCTCATGATACCCTGCGCGTTGTCGAGCAGAAACTGGAAGAAGGTTACGTTTACGTTGTCGATGCGGACCTGACGTCTTACTTCGATACGATTTCCAAAGACCGCTTACTGGCTTCGGCCAAAGAGAGTGTTTCGGACTCGCGGATGTTGAAACTGACTCCGTACAAGCGGTCCCGTTCCATTGAGACGATTGCCAAGGAATTGAACCGCACGTTGGTGGGTCGGTTCGCTTACTTTCACTACCGCCGCTGGACGATCTGCAAAGCCCTTAACGCGAACATTCGCTGCCACCCGCCGCGGTTGTTATTGAAGCGTCATCGGAATAACCCCGTGCGTTTACCGAGAACTCATCGTTGGCCCAATGCGTACTTTGCCAAGGCGGGTCTTTCCTTTTATAGTCTGCAGGATGCCCACCTTCGTTTCGTTCAATCCGTCAATTACTAACTGGAGGGCGTGTGCGGGAGAACCGCACGCACAGTTCGGAGGGAGGGGAGTCTAGCAACGGGCTTCCCTACCGCCCGCAAGTTATCGCTGCCCAACCAGACAGAGGGCGATTGCGGAAAGAGCGGGATTTGAGACAACCTCGATTCCCAACAGCGCCTTGAGCAAAAGTGCCGAAAAACTGGAGGCTGCAAAAATGGGAAGCCACCTTGGAGTCCGTCTGAGAACCGCAAAAAGGATCCTTAAAGGGAGAGTAAGCATCATTAGGTGCTGTTTCCGATGTCTCGTTCCCTGCTGGCGGGGTCCCGGACAGGATCCTTGAGGTTCACGATGGAGGCTTTCAATGATTTGATGTCCAGGCTCTTCCCCGAACGGTCAGCCATCCCGAACGAAATCCAGTTCAACGAGTATTTTTTTCGCTTTTTTTGGTAAAAACTTCTGGACACTGTAAGGAAACGCTGGTACAAGAGGTATCCGAGGAGTATTGAAGACGAGCCTAGGTTGAAATGCCGAAAGCGTAATCTGGATCTCGTGTTCGATTCCTCAGCTCACTTATACCTAGTAACCTTGCAAACGATTTTACGCGAGGTTTAGGTAGATTGGGTTTGCGCTCAAGAGGGAAAAATTTAGAAGGTAGCACGATTATTTTTGTAGACACTTCGAATTGCCGTTTTGGTGAGAGACTTTCGGCCCCACACCAACACCACTTCATGATCTGCCCACGCAGTGATTTTACTTACCTAAGGAGTACTCCAAGATGACCCGAATTAAGTTATTTTTAACGATGATTGCGGCATTTGCTGCATCCGCGGTTCTTTCAGTGGACCAACAGGCAAACGCTCAAGAAGTCTTATTGAGCCCGACCGTCAATGATGGGTCATTCGAGATTGACCCGGGAGCCGACAACGTCGGCAGTACCGCTTGGGCATTGTCGGCCAGCGGTGGATTCACCTCTCTTTCGCGGCCAGGTTTGGCGCCTGGGGGTGCGCCACAAGAAGGTCTCAACAATTTTGTTGTGAATGATGGCGCTACTGGCACACTGACTTCCGCCGACTTTGGAGCTGCGGGTGGGTTTGGCAATGCGGGTGACGTTTACTCGTTCTTCGGTTTCTTCGGCAACAACGTTGATAATGCCCTCGCGACCACGGCATACGACATCGGGTTATCCTTTGACGGTGCTGCCGCTGTCAGTATCGCGACCGGCTCGATTGAAACCGGAAACGTCTGGGAAGAAATCGGCAGCTTGGGCACCCCGATTACGCTCGCTGCACCAGCGGCTTATTCATCGGTAGAGCTTGTTGCTACAATTGCAAATGGTGCCGGTCTCGATCAAGCGTACTTCGATAACTTCAACTTGTCGCGAGTTGCAGCTTCAACTCCTGTTGTTCCAGAACCTAGTAGCTTGGCTTTGTTAGGCTTGGCCGGTTTGGGCATGGCCAGTCGTCGTCGCAAGTAAATGGTGCTTGCCGACCTACGGCTGTTAAGATGATAA
>CALFWL010000030.1 GCA_937928215.1 uncultured Pirellulaceae bacterium
AGAGTCGGAAGCGGACGGGCAATCGATCAACGTTCGCAAGATGAAAGGTCGCCGGGTCTCACTGCGCCCGCAAGATGAAGAAGCTGACAAAGACACGGGAGGGCAAGACGCCGCCCAACCCTCCGACGATGCGAAAAACGAAGCCTCCGACGCTGACGAAAACACGGGAGGGCAAGGCTCCGCCCAAGCCTCCGACGATGTGAAAAGCGAGTCCATCGAAGCTGACAAAGACGCGGGAGGGCAAGGCTCCGCCCAAGCCTCTGACCAAGCCACAACCGACGAAAAGAGCGACGCCAAAGAGGTCGAAGATGACCCGCTAGGCCCACTTCTGACGGATTCTCCCACGCTAAAAAAACGAGCCAAACCACTTCGTGAAGTTGCTGATGCAATCAAACAACGGCTTGTCGCGGACGACACAAAAAAATCCGTCGACGAAGCGTTGGCGGAAGCCACCAGTCAAATCAGCAGTTATCGTGGTGCTTACATGAGCTGGAAAATTGGTCAGGAATCAGGCTCCAAAGATGAACAGCCAGTTTTCGATTATGAGGGAATTGCGAAGAACCTAAATTTGAGCGTTAACGAGACTCCGCTGGTTGATGACGAAGGACTGGAACAGGAAACGCTCGGGAAGGTCATGACGTTGATCAACATCGCTTCCCGTGGAGGGCAGTATCGCCCGCAGGCCGTTTCGGTGGCGAACTACATTTTCAATAGCTTCGAACAGCTTGACGAATATGAATCGCAAACGGTGATGGATTTCCAGACTCGGTCGCAGTATGTTTTCTGGCTGTCGGACAAGCGTGAACCTCGTATCCCGTCGTTCGACGAATGTCGGGATCAGATTATCACGTTTTGGAAACAGCAGCAGGCGTTTGAACGAGCCGAAGCCGAAGCCAGTCGTCTGGTCGAATCGATGAGCGACCAGCGTGACAAGAAATTGAGTGATGTCTTTCCTGATCGCGCGGTGAAGACAGGTGAGTTCGCGTGGTTTTCGAATTACGGGCGACCGGCGATCAGTTCCGTGATCGGTGTTTCAAACCCCGGCGATAATTTCATGAAGACCGCGTTCGGGCTGGGCAAGCTGGAAACAGACCACAGCGCGAACAGTAGCCGGGATACGGTGTACGTGATTCAGCGCATGTCCGATGAACAACCCATCGATGAAGTGGCAACGGATTACATGGAAAATCAGTTCTTCAAATTCAAACAGATTCCGACTCAGGTTCGCGACACCGCAACGTGGTACGGGAATCAGATGAGCTTGGACTGGAATGAAGAGTTCGTCGAAGAGATGGGCTTGAAGTACGTCGGTTATTGACGGGAACGACTGGGTTGGAAGGAACGGGTCGGTTGGGACTGCCTGCGGGCGAAAGCCGAATGCCTATCCACGAACTCAGCCATCGTCGTTTGCGACGTGAGGCTGGAACACCGTGGTGCGGGGGTTGGTGTGAGCTGCGTAGCGATCGCCCGCCTGCCGGTACAGAATTTCTTGGCTTCGCTTGAGTTCCTTCTTTCGCTTGCGAGTCACTTCTTGGTATTCGCCATCACTGTTTAGCTTGAACGCGCTGACGTTGTCATTGAAGCTGGTGCGAAGGCTGTCGAGCACTCGCGATTTGCAGTCTCGATCTTCGATGGGAATCATCAGCTCGACCCGTTTGTTCAGGTTTCGAGCCATCCAGTCAGCACTCGACAGGTACGCGAGTTCTTCTCCACCGTGGTGAAAGTGATACACTCGCGCGTGCTCTAGCAGTCGGTCAACAATGCTGATGACCTCAATGTTTTCACTCAAACCTTTCTTTCCCGGCACTAGGCAACAAATGCCTCGCACGTTCAGGCGAATCTTCACACCCGCCTGTGAGGCTCTGTAAAGCGCGTCAATGATCTGCTTGTCCGAAAGTGAATTCACCTTGGCGGTGATCCACGCCTCCGCCCCTTGCTGAGCGTTCTCGATTTCCACTTGGATCAATTCCATCACACGTTCACGTAAGTTGATCGGCGCTGCGGAAAGTTTCACCAACGTTTGCGGAACCGAGAGCCCCGTGATCGCATTGAACAAGTGAACGGCGTCCATTCCCATTTGATCATCGCATGTGAACAGGCTGAAATCAGTGTAAAGTCGCGAGGTGGCTTCGTTGTAGTTTCCTGTGCCAAAGTGAACGTAACGTCGGATGCCGACCGGTTCGCGTCGCACAACGATGCATAGCTTGGCGTGAGTCTTCAGACCTTTGACTCCGTAAACCACGTCCGCTCCAGCGTGCTCAAGACGCTGAGCCCACTCGATATTTCTTGCCTCATCAAAGCGAGCTTTCAATTCAATGATCGCTGTCACGTGCTTGCCCTTGCCTGCTGCCCGTTCCAACGCGGCGACAATTTTGCTGTTCTTGCTGGCCCGATACAAAGTCTGTTTGATCGCAATCACCTTTGGGTCGTCCGCAGCATCATTGACAAACTGAACGACGGGATCGTACGACTGGTAAGGATGAAACAACAACTGATCAGAGGTGGCGATCGTTTTGAACATGTCCGCACCGCGTTCGAATTCGGGCGTTGGGTGAGCGGGCCACGCGGAATCTTTCAGGTTATTGAACCCTTGAATACCTGCCAAGGTAAAGTAGTCCGCAAGTCCGAGCGGCCCATCGATCGCCCCCACCTGATCAGCACGGAGATTAACGGCCTTCTGAAGAAAATGAAGCGTTTCATCACTCGCACCAGTCGCCAATTCCAGCCGAACGCACTGACTGTAGCGTCGCGCCGCGAGTACTTCCTGCATTCCTGACAACAGGTCTGCCAATCCGTCCTCTTCCAGCACTAGGTCTCCGTTTCGGATCACGCGAAACGGAGTCACTTCCAAGATTTTCTGACCCTCCAGTAACTCGGACAAGAATAGTTGCACGACGTCTTCCAGCAGAACGTACTGAAACCCTTGATCCGCAGGAATCGTCAACATCCTTGGCAGCGAGCGCCCAAGCGGAACCAGAACAAAACGTGCATCGGGTTCAGGTAGCGTGGCAGAACTTTTCTGATCTGGAGCGGTGGGCGTCTCTGCTGGCTTCAGTTGATGTCCGTTTTTCACTCGGACACACAAACACAGCCGAGCACCGGTCAGCAGCGGGAATTCTTCTCCGGCAGCGACCGCAACCGGCGCGATGGTCGAAAGAAGTTCTTCCTGAAACAGGTTGCGTAGATACTCAATCTGATTCTCCGTCAGGTCCTGCTCTCGCATTCGCACGATCGAATTTTTTGCCAACTGAGGCTCCAATTGATCGGCGAGGCACTCCGCTTGGGCCCGATTCATCTGGTTGACTCGTTCGCGAATTTTTGACAACTGCTCTGACGCGCTCATTCCGCAGATGTCGGTGATCGCGGTACCGGACTGTCGCACAATTTCGAGACCTCCAACGCGAACGGTCAGAAACTCGTCCAAGTTAGACGCGCTGATGGCCAGAAATTTGACGCGTTCGAGCAATGGCACATTGTCCATCATCGCACGATCAAGCACTCGCTGATTGAATGCCAGCCAGCTGAGTTCTCGATTGAAGTAGGTCGGTTTCTTAGGGCTTTTCATGGTGTATCCGCAATCAATCTATCGATGTCTCCAATTTTCGGCTGCTCAAGTTTCAGATTTCAAATCTGCGGATGTCAAAACGACTCGCTTGCCAAAGACGTTTTCGAACAGTTTCGAACTTGGTTGGAGTTCCAGTTTCTCGACGGTTAGGTCTTCGACATTTTCGACCATCAAGTGCAACCGACTGCCAGCGATGCTTGTGGAAACCGATCCGACTCGTTGGCGCCGCCCCGTGTCAAGCGACTTTGCGACACGAAGGATCGCGGCCAGCTTGGAAACCGTAATCCGTTGATCGCGTTCAAGACGTGAGTACGAAACATGGCGCGGTTGGGGATTCGCGCCACGATGATACCGGGCGACCAGCGAGACCAAGGTGCACTCGTTGCGGCTGATACCGAACAGTTCCGAGTTTTGGATCAGGTAACTGGCGTGCTTGTGCCGTGATCGAACGGAGATGAATCGACCGATCTCATGCAAGATGGCGGCCAACTCCAGCGTGCCACGATACTTTCGCGGCAGATGGTGCAATTCCTGCAACTGATCAAACAGCGATGTCGCGAGCCTGGCCACGTGCACTGCGTGCGCTTCATCAAAGTTGAACTTTCGGCCAAGCTGTAACGCTGATCTGACCATCTGATCGTAAATGGCGGACGACCATTGTTGCCCCTGAGCCATCTCCATGACCAAACCGTCGCGCAGGTTGGTGTCCGCGACATGGATTTGTGTCACCCCCAATCGGCTGGCGTACATGGTCTGAGTCAACAGCGCAGGCCCCAATGACTGAGCGTCAGGCAGACTCATATGGTACTGAGCGGCGATGGTTGCGGGACTGAGCGCTAGAAGTGATTCAGTGAATGCGTTCAATTGGTCAAGTGTGATCGGAACGAGCTTGCTCGTCACCGCCTGCTGAGAAATTTCTCGGGCGGCAAAACGTACTTCTCCGCCCATCGACAGCATCACTTCAGGCTTCGGCTGCGAGCCGTCGACCATCAACTGAGTGATGACTCGCGTGATTCGAGCCTC
The DNA here is from genome assembly GCA_937928215.1 of uncultured Pirellulaceae bacterium. GTDB lineage: Bacteria > Planctomycetota > Planctomycetia > Pirellulales > Pirellulaceae > Mariniblastus. Next base: position 4,589 of record CALFWL010000030.1, read on the forward strand.
CATCAGTGATCGTGAAGCCAGCAGCGGGGCGTCGTAAGATTCAATTAACTTTCTCAATCGAAGTGAGCCCAGCGGGAACGTCCGGGCGAGTGAAACGTCCAGACCATTGAGCAACAGGACTTCGGAAGTTCCTCCGCCAACTTCAAGCACCAGCGTCTGTCCCGAAAAGATCTCAGGTTCCTGTAGTAAAAAAGGAAGCACGCCAAGGTAGGTGACTCGATGTAGCTCGGCTTCGTCAAAAGGTTCGATCTCGAAACCCGTCGCGATGAAGACTCGGTCGCGAAACGCCAACCTGTTCGACGCCTCGCTCAAACCGCTGGTCGCGACGACTCGAATATCAACCTGTTGATCGATACCATACGCGTTCAGTTGGTCGCGATATCCCGCCAATACCTTTACGCAATCTTCGATGGTGTCATGTTCGATCGATCGCTTCATAAACGAATCTTCGCCCAGACTGACCGCCTGGGAAAAAGATTCAATACGGCGAACGGATCGGTCCGAATGGATTTCCGCGATCTGCATTCGCAGCGAAGTCGAACCGATATCGATCACGGCAACCAGACGCGGTTGCGTGTCGGGTGATTCAGGTTGATCGGTCGGAACGTTCTTCATAATGGAAAGCGGTGCGAAAGTCGTGCGAGCGAAAAGATCAGTTGTCAATCAGGAAGGCCAGCCGTTGACCGGGAAATCGCTTCTTTTCAGTGTGCGCGACCGAG
>CALFWL010000031.1 GCA_937928215.1 uncultured Pirellulaceae bacterium
ATTTCGCAATGAATCAGAAGCAATGAGGCAACCTAGTTGATGACTCGATTTCGTCCCTGTATTGATTTACACAACGGTTTGGTGAAACAGATCGTCGGCGGCACTTTGCGCGATGACGGGACTCAACCGGCCGAGAACCACGTGTCTCAACACGATGCAGCATGGTTTGCATCCAAGTACCGTGATGATCAATTAAATGGCGGGCACGTCATCAAGCTTGGACCGGGAAACGAATCCGCCGCGAAAGCCGCACTCGCAGCGTGGCCGGGCGGGTTGCAGGTTGGCGGCGGGATCACTGACCAGAACGCGGCGGATTGGTTGGAAGCCGGGGCATCCCACGTGATCGTGACCTCATGGCTGTTCGACAACACAGGTCAATTTATGCCTAAACGATTGGATCAACTCGTACGGTCGATTGGTCGAGAGCGATTGGTGTTGGATCTCAGCTGTCGACGCGATGGCGACGCTTGGTACGTTGCCATGAATCGCTGGCAGACTCGAACGAACGTCAACATTGATCTGAATACATTGGATCGATTGGCAGCGTCCGCGAGTGAGTTCTTGATTCACGCCGCCGATGTCGAGGGACTTTGTCGGGGCGTCGACCTAGAACTGGTTCAACTGTTGGGTCACTGGAATGGCTTACCTATCACGTACGCCGGTGGTGCAGCCAATATGAATGATGTTGAGCAGGTCGCGGAAATCAGCAACGGAACCGTCGATGTCACTGTTGGCAGTGCTTTGGATATTTTCGGTGGTTCGGGCATCAAATACCAAGATTTGTTGAACTGGAATGACCGCTCCAAATAAGCTCGTGCATGGCGCCTGACGATTGCGAGAAGATCAGATCATCCGTTGATTCAAGTTCGGCAGCAATTCACGGATCGGCTCGACCGTCGACGCAAGCGCATTGCCGATGGCGGCATGAACTGCAGGGTAAAGCTCGCCGGTCCATTCGTCCGTGAAGAACTTCTTGACCTCGATTCCAAGCGAGATACCGGAACCAGGAAAATTTTCATGGACCCAACGAGAGAACCGCGTTGCTCGAAATCGAACGTTGCGCCGCACGTCCAATGCGCCACCAAGGAAGTCGTATGATCGCATCGATTCAATAAAACACTGAACAACCGGTTCGCACCGTTCGAGGTCCATGCCGCCGGTACAAACATTGATCTGCGGATTGTCGATCTCTGCGGCAACCGTCCTGTCCGGGCCATTTCGGCGGTGATTGTATGCGTGCAAATCGTACACAAAAAACGTGCCGTAGCGACGTTGCTTGTCACTCAACAGGTCGTGCATCGCCCGGTAGAACTCATCGTAAAGCGACCTAGAACGATCGACGGTTGCTTCATCCAAAGGCTGACGCCAGACGTTCAGGCCCCACGCATCGCGGGGCGTCTGGTACACGCATCGGTGCCGCTTTCGATTCAGGTCAACTTCGAAACGGCTTCGTAATCCGACGACTCGCGTGGGAGCGATGTTGGTCCACAGGCCGGTGTAAGGATCCTCTTCACGCAGCCGTTCTGCGGGCGTCAGAGCCAGTTGAGCAGCGATACGATCTCGAACATCGTGGCCATCATGAATCGCCGCTGCCACGATGGGACCATCACCCAGAGTAATTTCAACAAAACCTGCCATCGAATCGCGTTCGCTCGTGGGTCGTTGGGCGAGTTCAACGTTGTGCCGGCAGCGTCGTATAACAACTTCACACAGATGCAATTCCATGTGTTGAACCAGCAATGTCAGCGCGCAAACAAAAAAACCAACGCTGGCCGTCGAGCCAAACGTTGGTTTTTTGGTGTTTGACGATTCTGGCGAGCAGGTGCCAGAACGAAAAGTTGCGGGAGCCGGATTTGAACCGACGACCTCGAGGTTATGAGCCTCGCGAGCTACCGGGCTGCTCCATCCCGCATCGATATAATACCCATCGCGGGTTTCATGTCGAGTGCAAACGGGCCGCTTTTGAAAATTTAAGTGACGAATTTTTCGACACCGACGGTCAATCACAAAACCTGCACTCGATGTCAGCTCAGACCGCCGATCTGACGACTGGCTTCGTAACCCGCGACGCCGACCGCGCAGGAAAGGTTCAAGCTGCGAACGTGCTGGCCCGTCGGGATTCGGATCAATTTTTCCGAATGCGCTGATGTGATCGATTCGGGCAGCCCTGATGTCTCGCAACCAAAGACTAGGGTGTCACTTGGTTGATAAGGAACGTCCGTGAAGGATTGGGTCGCAAACCGGGAATAGAGCCACAACCGGGGAGTCGAGCCATGCAAATGCTCGTCACTGGATTCCGCCAGCCGACCGATCAGATGATCCCAGTGATCGACGACCTCCCATTCCAAATGCTGCCAGTAATCCAACCCGGCCCGACGGAGCGTTTTTTCGTCAATACGAAACCCCAACGGTCGTACCAGCCAGAGCTTTGCTTCCAGTGCCACGCTGGTCCGGCCTACGGCTCCCGTGTTGCCCGGAATTTCCGGCTGATGCAAAACGATATTGAATCTGGGTTGATAATTCACTCGAAAAGCCACTCTCTGCGAGTCGAAAACGCAAATAAACAATCAATCAGAGACGAAACACTGGTTTCACGATCCGCGACATTGTAAGCGGCGAGTGGATCAATCAAAATAGTCCCCTCACTTTTGAACCGAGGCTCTTTGATGGCAGATATCACGCGAAACGTAACTCGTCCGGTCAGGATCGGGACGATCACCATTGGAGCCGGTCATCCGATCGCGGTTCAATCGATGACAGCCACAAAAACGACCGACGTTCCCGCAACCGTTGCGTTAGTTCAACTGATGCAGGACGCGGGTGCGGATGTCGTTCGAATCGCAGTCGACAGTAAAAAAGACGCAGTCGCTCTTGCGGAGATCAGAAAACAGACCTCCGCTAACCTTTCGGTTGACTTGCAGGAGAACTATCGTCTGGCGGAGATTGTGGCTCCGCATGTGGACAAAATTCGCTACAACCCGGGTCATCTCTACCACCACGAAACTGAAAAACCGTGGCAGGAGAAAGTTCGCTATCTGGCGGAAATCGCTGCGAACCACGATTGTGCAATGCGTGTCGGAGTCAATTGCGGCAGCGTTGACCCAGCCAAAAAGGAAAAATTCAATCCGGAGGACTCAATTTCTCCGATGCTCGAATCCGCCTTGGAACACTGCGAGTTCCTCGATTCGATCGACTTCACTCGTTACTGCGTTTCGCTCAAAGACAGCGATCCGGCCAAGGTCATCGAAGCCAATACGCGTTTCGCTGAAGCTCGCCCAGATATTCCGCTACATCTGGGAGTAACCGAAGCCGGCATGCCACCGGACGGAGTCGTCAAAACACGCATCGCGTTTGAACAACTGATCGGACGAGGCATAGGTGACACGGTACGAGTCTCGCTGACGATTGCCAATCACCGCAAGGGCGAAGAAATCGAAGCGGGACGAGGAATCATCGACGACATCTACGCAGGCCGAGTCCGTAGCGTGGTCAACTTCAATCTGGATTCACTGAATATCATTTCCTGCCCGAGTTGTTCTCGAGTAGAGAATGAAGCGTTTGTTGACCTCGCGGAACAGGTCCGCGAAATGACTCAGTATGCCAAGGAACACGCGATTACGATCGCCGTGATGGGATGCCGTGTCAACGGTCCAGGAGAAACGGATGACGCTGACCTCGGGTTGTGGTGCGGGCCCAAGGTGGTCAACCTGAAACGAGGGACGGAAGCGTTGGGGGCTTTCGCCTACGATGAAATCCTCCCAAAACTAAAATCCGAACTGGACCAGTTGATCGCCAGCAAGGCTTGACCAAAACGCAGACGCGAAACGCAGACGTAAACCGGGGCTATCCACCGCCGACTTCCTTCTCGCACGTCACCGATTCCGACCAAAACTTTGACAACCAATGACAGGCGACCAGCATGGTCAATACGCTCTTTCTTCCCGAACTTCGCGAGATGCTGGCTACTGGCAACGACCAGGAAATGGCCGAGTTCTGCACCGCTCTGCATCCGGCAAGGACGGCAGACTTCATGGTGGGGCTCACCAATGACGAGCTTTGGCAGGTGCTGGCTCATGCCGACATCGCGACTCAGGTCGACGTATTTTCTTACATCGAGCACCACCGCCAGATCGAGATTCTGGAGACTCAAGATCGTGAACAACTGGCTCGCTTGGTTGCACAGCTTTCTCCCGACGATCGTGTCGACTTGTTACAAGGCGTTGACGAAAGTGTCCTAGCCGACATTCTGCAACGGATGCCTGTCGAAGAGCGTCGGGACTTCCTGCGGTTGAGCCAATACCCCGAGGGCACAGCGGGGGCGGTAATGACGACTGACTTTGCCAAACTGCCGGAAACATTGACCGTGCGACAGGCAATGGAGGAAATCAGTCGCCAATCGGAAGACTATGAAACGATCTATTACCTGTACATTGTCGACGAGGAAGACCACTTGCGCGGTTTGGTTTCGGCGCGGCAGTTGCTTACCAGCATGAGAAATCCCGAGCGGTTGATTTCGGAAATCATGGAAACCGACTTGATCGCCGTTCGCGTCACCGATGATCAGGAAGACGTCGCCAACAGCGTGGCTCGGATGGACCTGCTGGCGATTCCCGTGGTCGATCCCGAACGACGTGTGCTGGGAATTATCACTCATGATGATGTCATCGACGTCATGCGAGAAGAAGCCACCGAAGATGCTCACCGCAGCGGTGCCGTCGATCCGCTCGACGAAACCTATTTGCAGACCTCCGTGTTCACACTGACGTGGAAGCGAGGCATCTGGTTGGCGGTTTTGTTTTTCTTCGCGTTGATGACTGCGTTTGCCCTGCAGCGATTTGAAGAGCCGTTTGAAACATGGGCGTGGTTAGTTCCGTTCATTCCGCTGGTAATCAGTAGCGGAGGAAACTCAGGCAGCCAGAGCGCGACGTTGATTATCACGGCGCTGTCGCGAGGCCATATCACGCTGAAGGATTACCGAAAGGTGATGCTTCGCGAACTGAAAATGGGATTATTGCTTGGTGGGGGACTCGCACTGATGGGCTTCTTAGCCTGCTTTCTGTTTGTGCCGACCGATCAGCCGCTGGGGCCGTATGCGACGCTGGTGGTCCCGCTGACGCTACTGTTGGTGGTCGTCTGCGGAACGCTGACTGGTTCGGTACTGCCGCTTGTTTTTGAAAAACTGGGTTGGGATCCGGCTATGATGAGCAACCCGTTCGTTGCGGGCATTGTCGACATTCTGGGTATTCTGATCTACGTCACGGTAGCCGTTCGACTTTTGAATCCCGTTTGACGGTATAGCACCAAAGTCGTCCTGCGGGCAACGATTCGCTCGCGGCAATTGATGACGTTAAACATCTTGAAACAACGATGCGACTGCCGATGCGGCGGCAACTGCGGACGACGGCGTGGACGCCCCAAGGTTATGCGACGGCTATTTCGTTCGAGTCTTTCTCGCCTCTTGCCGGCGCTCGGATTTTTCGCGGTCCAGCATGGGTCGGACTTCGTCAACAAAGTCATGAATGTCTTTGAACTGCCGATATACGCTGGCAAAGCGAATGTAGGCGACGTCATCGAGTTCCATCAAACAATCCATCACCATCGTGCCAATCGTGTCGGCGTCAATTTCCGATGAATCGTGTGAGTAAACACCTTGGACGACTTTGGCGATCGCGTTCTCTACACTGTCCGTCGGAATCGGACGTTTCCAGCAGGCCCGCTCCAAGCCTTTGCGGATCTTATCCGGTTGAAACCTCTCCCGTTCGCCACCTTTCTTAACAACGCGAATGTCCAACTCCGCAACACGCTCGAAAGTAGTGAAGCGTTTTGAGCAGCCTAGGCACTCTCGTCGACGTCGAATCGCGTAGCCGTCATCGCCGGATCGGGAGTCGATTACTTTGTCGTTGTCTTCCTGGCAGTAGGGACATTTCATGAAGGTGGCTCAATGGTTCGGTCGCAAAGGAGGTCAATCACGCAGGCAATGAGCATTGGCCATCGAAATGCCGCTCATCATGGCTCCGATGATACCAACAAAGCCTTGATCCGTCCCGCATAAAAACACATTGTTTAGGTGAGTTGTTCCATCGAGCACTTTGTCAGGGGCTCCGTAGACGGCACCGTTGTCGTGCCAAGTGAACCGTTTGATGGTTGTTGGAGTGAAAACATCGGTGTCGATCACGTACGAACGGAAATCCGGAGTGAATTGGACACTGGCCGCGACACTGCGATCGTACCAACGCAGCTTTGCCAGCTGATACTCTTGTTCATTCAGGCCATTCCAGCGGTCGAAGTCGGCAATCGTTGTGATCCGGACCACGCCTTCTGGCAATTTCCCCTGATCGTCGGGGTAAACGTAATTGTTGGGCGAACAAATCACTCCGGTCCGCAAGTCGCACAGATCCTCCGCTGGTTTTTCCCAGTGAAATTTCTCCGAATCGTTGTAAAACACGATCGTGTCGTCGTTGCCAAGTGATTCGGGCTGTCGATCAAGCACGGAAATTGACTCGATGAACGTCAACTGTCCAGCCGTTCGCGGGTCCGGTGCACTGGTGTCGCTGCACAGGCGCAGGGTTTCCAGCCGCCCAGCCGATGAAAGGACGCGTTTGCCTTGTAGCTGAGTGCCGTCGTCAAGTTCCACATTGACCGCGTGGCGTTGGTCAACATGAATCGTTTTCACTCCGCTGCGAAGCTTCAGCTCTCCACCAAGCGACCGAAATCGCTTGACCAAGTTTTTCAGGATCAGTCGGACGCCCTTGTAGGGGCGGGCAAATCCTTCCAAGAAGATGCTGCGAAACATGATGCAGAACTGTCCCCACGCCATATCGTGTTCTGCCGCGTTTCCGTACCACATCAGCGGGCAGAGAATCATCTCGATCAACAGAGGCTCGCTGATGGTTTCGTTCAGAATCTGGCGACCCGATAGCTCGAACGATGATTGATCCAGATCATCGTAATCACTGATTTTCGCGACCAGCCGATCGAACTCATCCACATGCGCCGGGAACTCGCGTCGCACTTCGTCTCGTAAAAGTTCCAGATCGTTATCGAAACGAAGATTGTGATCAGGAAACGCGATTCGAGATCCCTTCTGTGGAGCCAACGCGAAGTCTTCCCACTTGAACCGAAGCTGTCGCAGGATCCGGGCGAGCGGTCCCTTTTTCGCGCCTTTGGCAGTGAAGTTCGTTACCGCGTGCAAACCGACATCATAGTCGCGACCGTTCATGCGGTAGAACGAGTTCAAACCGCCGATCGTGTAATGCTTCTCGAGAATGCAGACTTTTTGATCGTAGTGAGCCAACCGAATACCGGCCGCCAGTCCAGACATCCCGGCGCCGATGATGATGGTGTCGTACATGGCGGACATCGGAGGAAGAATTCGCTCGATTGCAGCGGGACGGCGTGGCTCGAAGGTTCGCGTGGGTGCGATTCGCGGGAGTGTGCCGACGCCTCAGCGACAGCAACGGAACTCAAGTCGCGGCACAATCGACCATCTTGGGAGTCAGGTAAGTCACGGTGCTGTGCATTGAATCGAGGTTCGGGTAATCCTCTTCAGGAACCTGAACTCGATAACGCTTGCGAAGCTCCATCACGATGTCAAGGAAGTCCATGCTGTCCAGCTCCAGCTGATCGCGAAACGAAACCTCATCCTTCAGATCGGTAAGGTCTTCGTCGGGCGCGATGTCGCCAAGAATATCAATGATTGCGTTGCGAATTTCTGCGGGTGCCATCGGGAGTTCTCCATCCTGATTGGTTGTCTTATTCTGATTCGGGAGCGGTCTTACATCCGCTTGATAATGGTCGCTGAATTGATGCCCAGCATCCCGAACGAGTTGTTCAAAATGTAATCGACGCCGTCCAGCTGCTTCGGCTGATTCAATACCAAGCCATCCAGTTGGCACTCGGGATCGATCTCATCGACGTTGATCGTGGCGTGAACGACTTTGTCATCAAACGCCACCAGATTTCCGGCTAATTCTAACGCACCGGCGGCTCCCATCGTATGCCCGATGAAACTTTTTGTGTTGTTAATATACGTTTTTTCGCAGTTTCCGAAAACTCGCCTGACCGCATCGCACTCCAGTGTATCGCCCATGCCAGTTCCGGTGGCGTGAGTGCTGACGATGTCGATGTCGTCGGCGTTGAGGCCCGCCTTTCGCAGCGCCATGTTCATGCATTGGGCTTGGCGTTCCGGGTTGGGCAACACGAAATCGGTCGCGTCCGTGTTGATTGCGTACCCGACAATCTCGCCAAAAACATTAGCCTGACGAGCCTTCGCGTCGGAAAACCGTTCCAACGTGTACAGACATCCGCCCTCGGCAACGACGATTCCGTTGCGGTTTTTGTCAAACGGGCGCGAGGCTTTGCTGGGATTATCGTGAGCCGCAAGCGCTCCTTGGCTGGCGAAGCCGGCAAAGATTCCGAAGGTGTGAATGCTCTCCGATACTCCGCCCGCGATCGCGAAGTCGCACTCCCCAAGTCGCAACATTTGCAGCCCTTGAATGATGCCCGCATTCCCCGCAGCACACGCGGCTCCGATCGTGTAGTGCGGACCGGTAATCCCCATGTTCAAGGCAATTTCACCCGCTGGGTTGTTGGCGACGGTGCGAGGATTGTGATGATGCGACCACGTCTTCACGTCGTAATCGAACTGTTTGATCTCATGGATTTCCGTTTCGGTTTCGACATTCCCGTGCTCCGTGACGCCCACATACACGCCAACTCGATCGAGCTGCATATCGTCCCAATCGATCCCCGCGCTGGCGATGGCCTCGCGAGCACAATAGATTCCAACGCTGCCCGCACGCGTGCCTCGCCGAGCATCCCGACGGCTTTGATGCCGAGTCGCTTCGAAATCGCAAATGCCGGCAACGGTGTCACCAAAGTAGCGAATGTTGTATTCGGTGACGCCACTTTTGCCCGCCAAGAGGCTTTCACGAAACTCGGTTAAATTGTTGCCGTTGGGCGAAGTCAAACCGATCCCGGTGATGACGATCCGCTGATCGTCTGGCAGTTGGTCGGTTGATGCGGGAGCGATCATAAAGATAAAACGGGCCGCGAAAGCGTGCTCAATGGATGGGGGGACAGACGGCCCTGCTCAATTCGCGGCAAGTGGATTCTGGGAACACGAAATACCGCGTGAATTGGCCAAAGCTAACCGGCTTAAAATTATCTCTTTGAGCGACAGTTGGCAACCGCTCCGACGATGAAGGCCCCGGAAGGCGGCCCCGGCTCAACAGAAAACCATTGATATCACTGACTGATCCCATGCAAGCAACTCACCTACGCCTTTTACGTGCCTGACCGTCAGTGCGTTCATGGCTTCCGTCTTCGTGGCCAGGCCTAATCAGGAGGAGTTCAGCAGCGACGCCTCAAGCCGCTTCATGCCTTCTGAATTGGTGATTTTAGGGTAGTAGCCGAAGTCGCGTTTGGCTCGCGAGATATCAAAATGGTGGTTCTTGGCAAGCTGTGCGGCCAGAAATCGCGTCATTCTGGGCTCGCGTTCGATGTTGAACAATTCGTGATAGGTTTCCAACGCTGCTCCCAACCTCCATGCCCAAGGGTACGTGATCGATTGTCTCACTCTGGGCAGGCCCACCAGTCCGAGCACCTCGTTGATCCAAGCCCAGCAATTGACCGGATCATCTTGAGAGATGAAGTACGCACTGCCGCAAACCGGAGAATCGGGGCGGAGCGCTTCGGCGGCCAGCACGTGAGCGTCTGCCGCATTTTCGACGTAGATCGTGTCAACCATGTTTGAACCGTCGCCAACGCGTCGCAGCTGCCTGGATTTTGCTCGGTTGATCAATCGAGGGATCAAGTGACGATCCCCCGGTCCCCAGATCAAGTGAGGTCGCAGCGAGCAAGTCATCAGCTGCCTGTGATCGTCCGCTTCAAGGACGTGTTGTTCCGCGAGCGCTTTAGAATGCGGATAGTGGCACAGCCATTTTTTGGGATACGGTGCGGATTCGTTAACGTTGATCTGGTGATCGCCATTGAAGGTGACGCTGGGGCTGCTGGTGTACACAAGGCGACGCACGTCCGACCGCAGGCACGCTTCGACGACATTACGAGTCCCAACGGTGTTGTTACTGTGATAGTGTTTCCACGATCCCCAGATGCCGGAAACGCTTGCTGTGTGGAACACAACATCCTGCCCCTCGAACGCGGTGACGACATTGTCCAAACTGCGAACGTCTCCGTGAACCGTTTCGATGCCCATCCCCACCAACGATTCGTCGCGTCGGCGAGTCATCGCGGTGACCTCATGCCCCGCGTCGATCAATTTGCGAACAAGGTGGGAACCAAGAAATCCGTTGGCACCGGTGACGAGTGCTTTCATGAAACGTGATCTGGAATCGCGGGTGAGTAACTGAGTGAATGGGCTACCCATTGTACGCAATTATCACATCTGAGCGACACCATACGCGCGACGTGACTGGGGTCGCCGGACTTCACAACAAACAGAACGCCTCAAAACTGTCGCGAATTCGGCAACGATCGTGGCTCGGTTCACGCCTCGAATTTCTGCCACTGACCGTCTATCAGACGTTCGTTGGGCAGAAAGCGAGCCTTGTAGTTCATGTGAGGTGAGCCCTGAACATAGTAGCCCAAGTACAGATATTTCAGCTGATTCATTTGGCAATAACGAATCTGATTCAGCAACGAGTACGTCCCAATGCTCAAATGACTGAGGTCCGGATCATAGAAGGTGTAGACCGCCGACAGAGAATCGCTACCGAGATCGCAGATTGCCACTCCGACCAGTTGGCCTTCTAACCAGAAACTAAACTCGAACGATTCGAAACAGCTGCGTACAAACCCCCAGTTGTATTCTTCCAGATCAATCTCATCATCGCGCCGAGCCAACCCGCGCTCGAAGCGATGCCGGTTGAACAGATTCAACCGCGTTTCATCTCCAATCAATCGAGTTCGCCGAACGATCAGGCTTCGGTCAGCCCGATTGAGAACTCGGCGATGGTTGCGACTGAACGTGAAGTCAGCGACGCAAATCCGAATAGGCTCACAAGCCTGACAGCCGGGGCACTGGGTTTCATAAATAAACTCACCCGTGCGACGATGGCCAAGCCCCAGCCGAGTGTCGGCCTGTTCCCCTGCAATGCGAGCAATTGGCATTCTCAAAGGCATTCTTGCGATCTTGCCCTTGAGGTACGGACACGGCTCGGTTTCATCGATGACAATGATGTCGTTGGCAGAGTTCGGTTTCATCGGACACCATGATGCGTCGTGCCGGCAAGGAAGCAAGCAATCTCTGAGCTGACGACAAGACTAGGATTGCTCACCTAATCATCGTGGATTGCAGACCAAGGTCAAGCAATTTTCGAAATAAAAATGGACTCGGTCGGATTGGAGGATTCGCTGCCCTAATTTATACCGATCGGCACGTACTCCGCCGATCGGCATCTACTCGCGGAATTGGACTGTCTGTGTCTTGTGGTGGGACCGCAGGATTCAGCTTCACCCGAATCGTCGACAGACAAAGTGGATTCGTACGGGAAGGGGCGGGTTCATGTCCCTGCACGTCGCACCGGGGGACAGCGTCGTCAAAGGACAAGCCATCGCTTCAAACAGTAATCTGCTGATGGAGGAGCACGGTCGGCTGGAGGCTCCGTTTTCTGGCATCGTGATCGGTATGTCGACCCTGCCAGCGGTTCAGCCGGGCGAACCCGTCGTCCACATCGGTCGCCTGCCCAATTCGGAAGTCGCCAAACGCCACGAGAAACACGTTGCAACCGACGAAATCCAACGCACGGCTCTGGAGCATCTGGCGATCAACATTCATGTCGTCGAGCCATTCGAATCACCGGACCAGAACGACTGAATCCTCAAGTCGCGGCAATCCAATCGCGTTCAAAACGCGGCCGGTTGAGCGTAATCATCGAACGCGGAATGTCGTTCGGGTGCCTTGTTTTCGAATCGAGTGAAGTCTTTGAACCAGTTCAGTTCAACGTCTCCTGTCGGACCGTTACGTTGCTTTTCGACAATGATCTGCGCTTCGGTTTCATCGCCTTCGTAATTCTGGTCACCTTTGTGATAGTAGCTTTCGCGGTGAACAAACATCACGACATCTGCATCCTGCTCGATCGCCCCCGATTCACGAAGATGGCTAAGCTTGGGGCGATGATCACGCGAATCTTCCGCTTGCCGATTCAACTGCGAAAGGCACAGGATTGGAGCCTTCAGCTCGCGCGCCAGCCCTTTCAAACGTCGAGCGATTTTGGCGACCTGTTCCTGACGCGGATCATTCGCGCTATCGGGTTGAATCAACTGGAGGTAATCGATCACGACCAATCCCAGCGAACCCTGATTCCGTTTGACTCGTCTAGCCGCTCCTGCGATTTCCGAAACGTTTCGCGTCGGCGAATCATCGATGAACAGCGGAACCGAACTCAGTTCTCCCGAAATCTTGACCAGTCGCTTGCGATCATCGGCTGCCAGCGAGCCATTGCGCAGCCGATGCCCGTTGACCTTTGCGACCGAGCACAACATTCGCTCAATCAACTCGATCGCCGCCATTTCCAAGCTAATGAACAAGGTTGGGGCACGTGATTTGGTAACGACGTTTTCGCAGATGTTCATCGCGAACGCCGTTTTTCCCATACTGGGTCTCGCCGCCAGAATCACCAGCTCGGATCCATGCAGGCCCCCCGTCATTTTATCTAGGTCTGTAAAGCCGGTTTCAACCGTGCCTTCCTGCCGCTCGCCCTTGAGCCGTGCCTCAACTCGGTCCATCGCGTGTTGCAGGATTTCGTCCACCTGCGACAAACTGCTCGACTGGCGACTTTCTCGAATCGCAAAAACCTTTTGCTCCGCTTCGTTGAGCAAAGCATCCGGATCAGTTTCGGGCAGAAACGCATCGGAAAGCAGATCGGAGCAAGTCGAGATCAAGTTCCGAGCGGTCGCTTTGCTGCGAACGATATTGGCGTAATAGTTCGCATGAGCCGCATGAGGCACGCTCTGAAAGATCTCGGCCATCGCAGCCGCACCACCAACCAGCTCATACGCGTTTTTCGATTTCAAACGCTCGCGCAACAGCAACAGGTCGATCTTCTGACCGGCGGAGTGCATGTCCATGATGTTTTCGAACAGCACGCGGTGAGCTTCGTCGTGAAAGTCCTCGGGCTTGAGCAGGTTCACGATATCGTCACACGTCTCGGGCATCAGCATCATACTGCCCAGCACTCCGACTTCGGCTTCCATGCTGTAGGGAGGCTCTCGGTCGATCACTTCGCGTTTTTGCTTCTTTTTGCGTTTGAAAGAAGAAAATTTGTCGGAGTGCGGTTGATCCATCTGGCCGTCCTGAATGCGTTGACTGTGCGAAAGAGAATCTTATGCGTTTTGAGCCATTGAGCAAGCGACCAATGAAGCACGATTGGCAGCCTGCACGATTGGCACAAAAAAAGGTTCGTCACGGAATTTAGTGGCACAGGCCGCTTGGTCCAGACGCCCCAAAGGGGCAGCCTTAAGTCAGCCCAAGGCAATCGCCGGGGAACTTTGTGAAATTGCAGGAAAGCCCCGACGGGGCGGCCCTAAACTGAACCCTTGATACGTAAGACTGCCCCGTTGGGGCTTCCAATTGTTTGCGACTATTGCCCCCGGGCGAATTGCCCGGAGCTGACATAGGGCCGGGGCCGTTGGCCTTGAACACTCGCACGGGACAGAATCGTGAAATTCACCCACTAAATTACGTGAAAGACCACAAAAAAAGGCCAACACATCGAAACATGTCGGCCTTGATCAACTTGTGCCATATTTATGCTATGCGTTTTCGTCTACCGTTGGGACGACCCAGACTTTCAGGTCGGCCTCGATTTCTTGGTGCAGGTGTACCTTGACGGTGTAGAGTCCAAGTTCCTTGAGGACGCCTTCCAGACGAATCTGGTCTTGAGTGACCACGATGTCCAATGCCTTGAGAGACGCCACAATTTCTGTCGCTCCAACACTTCCGTACAGGTGACCTTCTTCGTTGGCATTGGCCTCGATGGTGATGCTCTGCTTGGCAATGTGCTTGGCGTGATCGCGTAGCGTCTTCAAGCGAGCGGTTTCGATTTCCTGCAACTTGACTTTGTGCTTGTCGACCATTCGCTTGTGGTGGTCGCTGGCGATGGTGGCAAGCCCCTGCGGCAACAGGTAATTGTTCGCAAAACCGGGTCGAACTTCAACGACTTCACCCTGCTTGCCCAGATGATCGACTGACTGAATCAGCAACAACTCGATACCGCCGTTCTCACCACGCGGCAATCGTGAGTAGTTGGAATGATTACGTTTCTGCTTTTTTGTCTTGGTACTTGGCATCGGTCGGTCTCGAAAAAGTTAATCGTTATCGTTGTTTTCAGTTTCTGGTTTCGCTCGAATTCACGCTTAAGGGGAACGATAAACATGAACCACTAGAAGGGAACGTCGTCCGCCGGAGGAGCACCCTGCGAAGAGTACGCTTGTTGATCTTCAGCGGCTTGACCGCCAGCTTGGCTCGACGCAGGCGAACTTTGGCTACCGCCCCCGGAAGATCCGCCCGGCCGTCCACCGAGCATTTGAAGCTTCTCAGCGACGACTTTGACTTTACTTCGTTTCTTGCCCTCTTGCTCCCAAGATTCTTGTTTCAAGCGACCTTCGATCAGTACGGAAGAGCCCTTGGACAAGTATTCACCGGCAATCTCTGCCAGCCTACCCCATAGCGTTACATCGAAAAAGTTCGCTTCGTCCACCCATTGATCGTTTCGCTTGACACGCTCGTTAACGGCCAGCCCGACATCCGTGACGGCGGTGCCTTGAGGCGTGTAGCGAAGCTCAACGTCACGAGTCAAATTGCCCACAAGGACAACACGGTTAAAACTGGCCATGATGGATTCCTCTTCTACAACTTCAATCGGCAGAATCGACCGGCGGAACAATTCAGGGCCAATGAGGCCCCAATACCTTTCGCCTGACTCTATGTCGCAGCTGGTTCAACAGCTTCTGATTTCTCTTCGGTTGGCTTGCTCTCTTCTTGGACGGCTTCAGCTGGCACTTCGCCCTTGGCGACAGCGACCATCGGATCGACCAAACGCGGATCCAGCTTGACAGCCAAGTGACGTAAAATGTTGTCGTTCAACTGGCAGGCACGATTGAATTTGACCAAGCTGGTGCTTTCGACACGAACATAAGCCAGCCAATAGGCCCCCTTGCGATGTCCGTTGATTGGATAAGCTAACTTTTGCTCATTCCAAAGCCGACTGGCCAACAACTCGCCATCGACCGACTTGACAATTTCGTCGACGGTGTTGCCGGTTGCCGCTGGATTGCGAGCATGGGCGTTCGCATTAAAAATAAACATGCACTCGTAAACAGTCTCAGCCACGGTCCAACTTCCTTACTCAGGGTTCTGGTGTCTCATTTTTTTATTCAAATGCCATCAGTGATTCACTGATCGGCCACGGGTGGTTCGGGATCGCCGCTCAACCGCTTTCCCGACGCTTTTTTCTTTTTGTCTGTTTTCACTTTTGCAGGCACGCCATTGAAACGATTCATGGCCTCTTTCGGGCCTTTCTCAATCCACGTTTCAACTGCGTCCGCCGCACGAGCGACTCCGACCGCGATGTCAGCAGCGTCCTCGGGCGAAAACTTGCCCAACACGTAATCCGCCGCATCCCAGCCGCTTGGAACTTTGCCGATCCCAATTCGCAATCGGCAAAAATCTTGGTGACCGAGCCGTTGGATAATATCCTTCAGCCCGTTTTGACCGCCTGCCGAACCGCTTGTGCGAATTCGCAACCGAGCCAGTTCCAAGTTCAGGTCGTCACAGACGATCAACAGATCCTCTGCTTCACACTTGTAAAAATCGATCGCTGCCCTAACGCTTTGGCCACTCAAATTCATGAAAGTCAAAGGTGAAAGCAGAATCGCCTTCTGGTTTCCAATTCTCGTTTCAGCAACTTCGGCCTTGAATTTTGACTTGGGGCGCCCCACGTCAAACCGCCTAGCCAAATTCGCCAAAACCTCGAAACCGACGTTGTGTCGGGTCCCATGGTATTTGGTTCCCGGGTTTCCTAATCCAACAATCAGCTTCATGAGTTGCCAGCCGACTACTCGTCGCCAGACTCCTCTTTCTTTTCGCCAATGACTTCTGGTTCGGCTGCTCCCTCTTCGGCATCCGGTTCCGGAGCCGCAGATGGAACCGAACAACTGACGATCACCTCGGTCGGCTCGCCCGCCAACGTCGCCCCCGCTGGAAGCTCCAGATCTCCCGCCGTCAGCGTTTGATCCAGTTCCAAGTCATTGATCTTCAATTCGAGCACATCTACCAGCTTGTCGGCCGGGCAGACGATAGTGATTTCATGTAGCAAGTGCTGAACCACGCCACCGTTGTGAGTTCCGGGCGCGTCGCCCTTGAGCACAACACCCAACGTAACTTCGACTTTCTCGTTTTTGTCGATTCGAGTCAAATCAAGGTGCAGGATCGAGCTACCAAACGCGTCCCACTGGACTTCTTTGATTAAAGCTCCTTCGGAGACGGCTCCCTTGAGCTCGACCACATGGCCGCCGTGAGCGATGACGCGATCAATTTCTTTGCGCTCGACGGTCAGCGAAACGGTTCCTTCACCATGCCCATAAAGGACCGCTGGAATCTTGCCCGATTTCCGCAGTCGTCGCATCCGAAGCGTTCCGGTCGTGTCGCGCGCTTCGACATTCAGTAAGTCTGCCACTGTGTAACCTTGTTCTCTTGTTCCGTATTATTCAAATATTCAAATCGCCGATTGCGAGTTCGTAAATCGCGAATGACCGAGGCAACAATACGCCGCGTGATCACTTATTCGACCAACGAATTGACAACGTCGAAAATGTCAGAGCCCAGCTTTGATTCAATGGCCCAAAAGCCGCCTTATCGGCATACATCCGTGATTGCGGGACAATTTCGGTTTAGAATCGGAAGATTCTCCCAGAATCGAGCGTGTTGGCAAGCCCATTTGCGGGTTTGGAAAGGAAATACGCAGGATTCCGCTCGGATGGAGGCCCGACGGTTGACGCATACCGTTCCGTTGAACTAGAAACGGAAGCCAGTCGATAAAGTGCCTACGGTGATGGATTCCCAAATTTGCACCATCTTTAGTACCACTCTTGGGCTCGATTGGAAGGATAGGAAAACAAGAATGGCAAAGCAGCCCGGAAGTGGCAAGAAACGTACGCCAAAATTCGAGTACGTTGAACCGATCGGTTTTCGAGTACTCGTTCGCAAAGACGACCCGAAACGAGAGACCAAGGGAGGCATCGCGCTCCCTGATGCCGCCGAAATCCCAACGATCACTGGTCGAATCGTGACGATCTCCGCAGCGATCGAGAACGACGAAGACGTGCCGTTGCGACAATACGACAAGGTTTTGTTTCACCCAAAAAATGCCATCCCCGTCGACTTCGAGTCAGACAATCAGCTGTTCGTGGTGCCGGTTGAGGACGTGGTCGCCGTCTTTCGCCGAGATCCGCAAACATCAAATGGCGAATGAATCACGCTCCACTTTGCCGCATCGGGTTTCCAGCGTTTGCCGCATCGGGTTTTCAACGCCAACGATTTGAATGTCGGAACTCAAGCACCCGTCGGTCAATCCTCCGACGTTCTGATCGCAAATGAAGCGAGGATAGACGGTTATCTTCTGCCGAATCATGCCAAGTCGCTTTTCAGCGGGTACCTACATTGGTCGCGACCGACTGCAAGCGGCCTGACCCGAGAACCTTCTGTCGCAAGCCGGAGGCAACGTCGGCAGTCAACTGGCCCTCCGTCAGTCGCCAATCCCAGTTTCCTTCCGCCCGCCCGGGAACGTTCATCCGAGCTTCTCCATCGAGTCCCAGCGCGTCCTGAACGGGAACGATCGCGACGGCCGCCGCTGACTGATAAAGCAGGTCGATCATCTGCAAATGAACAGGATCCTCGGACGTCAGAAACACTGCCAGCACATCATTGTCCGCATTGCCATTAAGTGAGGCGGCTCTGGTTTTGTACCAACCCATTAACGTGTCGTTGTCATGAGTCCCCGTATAGCCGATGCAGTGCTGCGGAAAAGTTGTGTGCCGATGGAAATCGTCGTGGTGCGTATCGAAGCCGAACTGCATCACGCGCATGGTCGGGAAGCTCAGCGAATCGCGAAGATCGTGAACAGGCTGATCGATGTCGCCTAGGTCTTCGGCCCAGATCGGTAGCTCGCCCAGCGAACGACCAGCAGCAAGGAACACCTGATCGCCCGGCCCTTTCTTCCAACTGCCGGCGGCTGCCGTTTCCGCGTCGGCTGGAACCTCCCAGTACTCAGCAAAGCCACGGAAGTGATCCACACGCAACAAATCGAATTGATCGAGTGCACGGCGAAAACGATTGACCCACCAATCGTACGCGTCCTCCTTCATGACATCCCAATCGTATAGCGGATTTCCCCACAACTGACCGGTTTCACTGAAGTAGTCCGGCGGCACACCCGCGACAACGGTTGGATGACCTTTCGCGTCAAGCAAAAACTGATTCTGATTCGCCCAGACATCTGCACTTTCGAACGCTACAAAAATTGGCATGTCACCGCAGATTTCGATGCCTCGCTGATTTGCATAAGCCCTCAACCGGTTCCATTGCTGATCTAACAGAAACTGTTTGTACTCGGCATACGCGATCGCTTCATCAAGCTCCATCAGTAAACTTGCGGGGACGGAAGATGGACGGCGGCATTCGACAGGCCATTTCGTCCAGTCACCCGTTCCGAAATGCTCTCGCAGCGCTTCGTACTGCACGAACTCACTTAACCACCATGATTGCTGACGGCAGAAACGTTTGAATTCATCGCTCTCCAAGACACGATCTTTTGACTGCTGAAAAGACTCGGCCAGCATGCGTCGGTGGAAGTCTTCAACCGATAGATAATCAACCGAATTGGCATTTGCCATAGAAGTCGCAATCGGACACTGAGCCACCAGCCGTACGAGAGACTCGTCGGAAAGCAAACTTGATTTGACCAGCGATTCGGGACTGATCAGCAATGTGTTACCGGCAAAGGCAGAGTAGCTGCTATACGGAGAATTCGCTGCCGTCGGTGGACAAAGCGGCAGAATCTGCCAGACGCTTTGACCGGCGGACTCTAGGAAATCAACGAATCGATAAGCCGCTGGCCCCAAATCTCCAATTCCAAATTTTCCCGGCAGGCTCGTCACGTGCAGCAACATTCCGGCGGAACGACCTAATCGCATCGACATAATCTCAAAGCCAGAATAAAAACCTGAATCTCACTGGAAGCCAGCGGACGACGCATGCGCTCGGCCCCGGAGCTCAGCTGAGCCCGTTGACCTTCGTTCCGCCAGACACGCAAATCCTATTTTGACAGAACCGAGGTGAACAGGCGAGTTCCGCAAACGAGCAATCTTTTCAAGTCAATTGGTCACCGATCATTCACCCCACAGTTGTCCATTCCTTCGCTCCTTTATTCAATCGTCAAAAGCTAACGCGATACAAACTGAACCACAGAGATCCGTCATTCGACAACGGGCCGTATCCGCTGAACGCATTTGCCGGAAACCGCCGATACTTTCGGGATTCAGCTTTGCTGTTAAAATGCCGGGCTGATTCGCTGCGGACGTTACGATCATGCGTGCGGCGATGTGTTATCACGAACAATACAGGTTTTCAAATGCCTCCAGACGGCAATACATCTCCCGACAGCCACCCCACCGTCGGGATCATCATGGGCAGCAAATCGGACTGGCCCACAATGGAGCACGCTGCCAACATCCTGACCGAATTCGAGATCCCGCACGAATCACGGGTCGTGTCGGCCCACCGAACGCCCGCATGGATGGTCGAGTATGCTCAATCGGCTGAAGAGCGGGGCCTGAAGTTGATCATCGCGGGAGCAGGCGGAGCAGCCCATCTGCCGGGCATGGTCGCTTCACTGACACGACTGCCCGTGCTAGGCGTGCCCGTTCAAAGCGCGTCACTCAGTGGACTCGATTCGCTCCTTTCGATTGTTCAAATGCCCGGCGGCATACCCGTCGCGACGCTGGCGATCGGAAAAGCTGGAGCCAAGAACGCGGCGTTGCTGGCCGCTCGAATTTTGGCCAACGATGACCTTGCCATTCGAGAAAAATTGAACTCATTCATGAAGGCTCAAACAGACTCCGTGCTTGAGGAAACAAACCTATGACCGCTCGGGCGCACGTAAATAAACCCATTCTCCCCGGATCGACCGTCGGCATCCTTGGCAGCGGCCAACTTGGAAAAATGATGGCCATGGTGGCCAAACGGATGGGCTATCGAGTCCATGTGTTTTCACCCGACAACGATTCACCGGCAGGACAAGTAGCCGACGTGGAGTTACAAGCCGACTATTCGGACCTGCCCGCCGTCGAAGAATTTGCGAAACGAGTGGATGTCGTCACGTTAGAATTCGAAAACATTCCCACCGACGCACTGAAAACCGCCAGCCTTCACGCTCCTGTCCATCCAGGCATCAAAACCCTCTGGACCACGCAGAACCGAGCCCGCGAGAAATCGTTCCTGCGTGAAAACGGCATCCCAACCTGCGACTTTCAGATCGTTCACTCGTTGGATGAACTGAACAAGGCCTGTGAGTCAATCTTCCCAGGGGTCCTAAAAACGACGGAGCAAGGCTACGACGGGAAAGGGCAACGTTTCATTCGCTCTCGTGATGAAATTTCGCTCGCGTGGGAAGCATTGAACTGCGAAGAAGCAATTCTAGAAAAGTTGATTGACTTTGATTTCGAGTTCTCGGTCGTCGCGGCCCGTAGCTCGACTGGCGAAGTCGCTGCATTTCCGACGAGTCGCAACGAGCATCAGAATCACATCCTGGACGTTTCCGTTTCTCCTTCGGGCTTAGATGAACCGTTGGAAAAGAAAGCAACGGACATCGCTTGCCAGATCATGAGCCAGTTGAGTTCGGTGGGCGTGTTATGCGTTGAGTTCTTTCACTGCGACGGCCAGCTCTTAGTTAACGAAATCGCGCCACGGCCTCATAATTCCGGGCACTTGACCATCGAGGCCAACGTAACCTGCCAGTTCGAGCAACATGTTCGTGCCGTGTGTGGCCTGCCGCTGGGATCAACACAGCGGATCAAACCCGTTGCGATGGCCAACCTGCTGGGAGACGCATGGGTCGACGGCGAACCGAAGTGGGATGAAGCCTTGAAGGCCCCCAACGTCAAGCTGCATCTTTACGGCAAAGCGGAAGCTAAACCCGGTCGAAAAATGGGACACCTCACCGCGATCGCAGACTCAACGGAACTCGCACGAGAATTCGCAACGTCAGCCCGGAACGCTCTGACCAGCAACCCCGCTTTGCCCGCAGTGGAAAGCCCTGTTGCCTGACCCCCGATCGGCGGACAATCATGCGCGTGATCACGGAGCCTGAATGGCCTCGTGGGAAAGATTCTGGCTTGCCATTTTCCGTCGCTCACGCCGCTTCCTTCGATGCGTTTTCGCGATCAGCCGGATCAACGAGAAGGTGGACAGCAGCCACAAGCCTGTCACGGTCAACAGGGTGATTCGATGTGTGGTGCCCGACCCCAACAACAGCGTCAGCGCGGCGGACACTTCCGCCAACGGTTTTACCAATCCTGAGTTAATCGCGATCGCGCGACGGCGTTTTTCTCGCCTGATCTTCGTGTACAAGTAGCCCAGCGTCGTATCGTGAACGCTGCGTCGCCAGACCTCCATCACGCGTGCAAACGTCGTCACGATTGCAAGAAACAGAACGCCACTCCCCAACGCGAACAGCGTGTTGAAAAACAACAATGAAACCGGCATTACCAATATTGAAAATCCAAGGTTCCGTCGTTTTAACAACCAACTGGCGACAAACGCCTGCAGCAAGACCGTGATGACTCCCGTCGCCGCATAAAACACACCAAAGTAACGTGTCAACGATTCTTCGTCGTCACCGTAGACGGCGTTGACCGACAGCTTCCATTCGAAGGACACCATCGTCAGCACGGCAACCTTGGTCGCGATCAAGCAGCCAATCCAAAACTGAAATTGCCGCGATGCTGCGTAGGATCTGACTTTATGAGCGAACCGTTCAGCCAATGAAGCGACGGCGTCGAAGCTTCTGGGAGATTCCACACCGCGGGGAATCTTCAACTTGTCCGCGTGCCACACGGGAACGACTCCCAAAATGTCCAGAAACGCTGACAGTAACAGCCACGATCGCAGGCTGATCAGATTGGCTTCGACACCGATCAGTAATCCGATCAAGATCCCTGCCAATGGCATCCCGAGTCCAATCCGAGCCCACGCCTGTCGGCTGGAATGTCCACCCATAATCTCGTTCATCGCCGTCACGACGTTGATCGCGTTAACACAACCTTTCACATCGGCCAGCAGGTAAATTCCTGCGAGCAACCACAGTGAATGATGGAAGTATGGCAACAACAGGCACGCGACGAAGCTGATGATCGCAAAAAAGATTCCCGAAACTCGCAGCGACAGTTCAAGCGACAGGCGCCGAGTCAACGTAAACCAAATGAATGCGGCAACCGCCGTCGTGATCCCGGATATCACGTAGACCAAGGCGAGATTCTCTCCGCCCATCCGCGCGAGAAACAGGCTGTCACCGACGGTGCGAGCGAGCGTATAGGAAGCCGCCAGAATCAGACTGTAAAAGAACAGTCGCCAAACTGCGTTGTGCTCAGATTCTGGAACTGTCCGCCTCATACCGTCCGTTTTTCAATGACCGATTACTCACGACTTAGCACTCGCCAAAAAATCAATGACGGATTTGAGCACGCGAAACCCAAGTATTTCACTGTCAAATCGCCTTGCAAATCCACAGGTGATGGTTTCGCGAGTGCTTAATGATACGCTCGATAATAGCCGATCTGTTGGTCGACGAGCGAATTATTAGCCCGAAGGAAGTTCGAAACGCAGCGTTTCCCGCATCAATGATGTTAAAATCCGATTCTCCACTAACTGTTAGAGCAAGCGGCGTTCAATTTACCGACGAAATCGGTTGCGTTGCTGATCGAAAAAAGATGCCGATCGAATAAGCACTCGCAAATCAGCCCGTTGCCCGATGAAGATGATTCGACAACGATTTTACGCGAGCGAAATGAAATCAAACCTGGCGGTTCTTGTCGGGCAAGTGCTAAGTCAACGGCCTTGAAATTCGAATCGCTTGATAGAACCAGCGTCGAGAAGTCGTTCACCTTACTTCGATGGCTTCTTGGATTCCGACTTCAACTGCCCGCAGGCCGCGAGGATATCTCGCCCGCGCGGCGTACGAATCGGCGCGGTCAAACCTTTGCTTGCTAGGTACGCAGCAAACTTTTCGATCTGCTTCCACTCGCTGCACTCGTAGCTGGAACCGGGCCATGGGTTGAAAGGAATCAAGTTGATCTTCGCGGGAATATCGCTTAGCAGTTCCACCATCTTGTGTGCATCGGCGATGCTGTCGTTAACACCCGCCAGCATAACGTACTCGAAGGTAATCCGACGCGCACTCGACAGACCTGGGTAGGCTCGACATGCGTCCAGCAATTGATCCAGCGGATATTTCCTGTTGATTGGAACCAATTCGTCTCGCAACGTATCGTTGGTGGCGTGCAGTGAGATCGCCAGCATCGTACGAGTCTCTTCGCCCAACTTGTAGATCGCCGGGACGACTCCGGACGTTGACACGGTCACTCGTCGGCGTGAAAAATTAAGCCCGTCTTCGTCCAATGCGATCAGCAACGCCTGTTTCACGTTTTCATAGTTGAACAGCGGCTCGCCCATGCCCATCATCACGATGTTCGAAACCTTACGGCCTTCGCGAGGAGCAACGATATCGAAGTCGTCCTCCATGCCAACGAAGTCCTTCAGTCGGTGGCGAGCCAGTAACACCTGAGCCAGCACTTCGGATGCCGTCAGGTTTCGCACCATCTTTTGCGTGCCAGTATGGCAGAACGTACAGGTCAGCGAGCAACCGACTTGGCTGGACACGCAGAGCGTACCTCGTTCGGTTTCCGGAATATAAACGGTTTCAACTTCGACCGCACCCACTTTTCCATCTGCCGGAAAACGCAACAACCACTTCCGAGTTCCATCATTAGATACTTGCTCGGTCACAACCTCCGGCAGAGCAATCGTAAAACGCTCGTTCAGTGTCGCCCTGAGATCCTTGCCAAGGTTAAGCATTTGATCAAAATCACTGGCACCACGAATGTAGACCCAATGCCAGATCTGCGCAGCTCGCATCCGAGCCTGTTTTTCCGCGACGCCGATTGAGATGAGTTCTTCCCCAAGCTGCGGGCGAGACATACCAATCAACGACCGTTTTGCAAGCGGCGTGACATCGTCCAGCACATCGTCAAGGATGACTAGGTTGTTTTCAGGTGTCGCGCTCATGACATGCCAACAATAGATTCGATTGATCGAATGTGAAAACGAAGCACAGACGACACTAGGAATAGTCGATCACGCTGAAGATGGGATATCGCGACAACTTTTCGGCGCCACGCAGAAAAGTCAAATTGATCAAAAAGGCACACGCGGCAATGTTGGCGTTACACTTTTCGATCATCTGGCAACACGCTCCGATCGTACCGCCGGTGGCAAGCAAATCATCGACAACCAAAACGTTTTGTCCCGATTCAATTCCGTCGACGTGCATTTCCAACGTGTCCGAACCGTATTCCAGATCGTAGCTATGCGAATGAGTTTCGTACGGCAGTTTCCCCGGTTTACGAATGGGCACCAACCCTTTCTGCAACTTCATCGCCAGCGGCGCTGCCAGCAGAAAACCACGCGCCTCCGCCGTTGCGACCACGTCAATGTCTTTGTCTCGAAACTCGTCCGCCATCCGATCGATCGCAGCTTCAAACGCAGCGGGGTTAAGCAGCAGAGGCGTGATGTCCTTAAAGACGATCCCAGGCTTGGGAAAGTCGGGAACATCACGGACAAATTGAGCCAAGTCAAGCGAAGCGGTTTCGGTCATGTTATTCAGATTCAGATCGAGGGACTACGGAAATAACGGAAGGTGGCAACTTACTAATTCAAGAGAACCAGAGATTGTATTCGCCTCTCGCGCCGTGACAACGTAGCCGAAACACACGTTTGAAACTCGATCGTCGCTGTTCATTGCCAATTGAGACGTTCGGGACAGGATTTACAGTGAGTAACCTGACCTTGGGTTGCTGACCGAGTAACCGAAAATCTTCCACGATTCGTCTTCCTGTTTACGCAACTCAAGGATCACTCGTGGATTGGCGGCTCCTTCCAATCCACCCCGACGTTCGGAACCTTGCCCCCAAGCAACAAAGTCAACTGACGCGGTTTCGCCTTCCGACGAAAAAGCGTTGATTCCGACAATCGTGCAGCTCTCGATTTTGAAACGGCCCATCTGAGCCCGCATCCGATCAGCGATTCCCGAAGCTGCGGGGCTGATATGGCCAGCGATCGCTTCGACATCGTTGGCGCGAACGTGCCCGGCCAGTTCGTAGATCATGTCGGTCACTGTTTCTCGGTCCGTCACGATCAACATTTCGGTGGTAACAATCCCCACGGTCACCGCCACGACAAGCAACGCAACGTACATCACAACCTTGTTCCGAGCAGACCATGCCATCAACAGCAGAACTGCCGCGACGAAAATCCCCGTCAACATCGGGACAAATGCATCCTCGGTAAGCCAATGAATCATTGATCAATTCCTGTTGTCGGTTCCATCGTTTGCTTCTGACGAAAGTATAGTTTGCTGCCCCAAATCGGAAGCTGAAAACATATTCTGGCGATCCATTTCTATTGGTTTCGAGTTGCGAAAATGCGGGACAGATGGGATAGTTGAATCGTCGATTTCGTTTCTCTCCGACTACGGAGCAGTTCGGGCAAACATCATCTCGGCATCATCTCGACTTTCAAACATCCTGTTGTGAAGGCAGCGTCTCTTGAATCGTACCGCCTGTTTACTGTTTTCCTGCCCGGACAAGTCCGGCATCATCGCCCACATCGTCTCGTTCTTCACACTGCGAGGATTGAGCATTTCTCGGTTTGAAGAGTACACCGATGCGGGTCAGTTTTTTTCAAGGCTTGAGTGGCAGCTTGCTGACGACAGTCCCAGCCGTGCCGAGTTCGCCCGATCCTTTCAGCCGCTGGCCGACGAGTTGGACGCAGAGTTTCGGTTTCATTTTTTCAATGAGACACAGCAACTTGGCCTATTCGTCTCCCACGAACCCCACGCCCTGATCGAGGTGCTCAACAAACATGAGGCCGGCGATTACCCCAACACGGAAATCTCGTTCGTGATCGGTAACCGTGAGTCCGTACGACACATCGTTGAACGCCACGAGATTCCGTTTCATTTTGTCAAAACATGGAAAGACCCTGCGAAACACGAGCCGCGGCAACTGGAAATCGTCAAACAATATCAGCCCGATCTGATTGGCCTAGCGCGGTACATGAAAGTCGTGACCGCGAACTTCATTGAATCCACGAACTGTCCCATCGTGAACATTCACCACTCGTTTCTACCCTCGTTCGTCGGCGCCAAACCCTACGAAATGGCTTACGAACGTGGCGTGAAGTTGATGGGTGCAACGTCGCACTACGTAACGCCGGAACTTGACCAAGGGCCCATCATCGAACAGGGAGTGATCCGCGTCCAACCCGGTCAATCTATCGAAGACATGAAAAAAGTCGGTCGCGATATCGAAAAACAGGTCTTTGCCACAGCACTGTCCAAGGCCCTGCATCACAAGACGATTACTTACTCGAACCGAACAATCGTATTTGATTGACCCTTCGTATTTAATTGCCCCCGATTCCCGATTGCTTCTAACATCGTACCGTTGTCGCACGCTGGCTCTCACTTCGGCTGCAAACACATCGCCCAAGCCCAAGGGCCAAGTATCGACACTCAGGCTTTCAACTCGCATCCGAATGGCCACCTTCTGGGCGGGCGGCGTCTGAAAGCAGGCATCCGAAAGATGACCCAGAAAAGAAATCGCCTCTCGATTGAGAGGCGATTTCGATGCTTCGCATTGTGTCGGCAGAACTCCCGCCGATTGTTAAAAGGGCGTTGGCTTAAGTTCAAACCGTCGCCAGCGATCCTTTTTTGGATGGGAAAAGCGGGCCGGCATAAATTGCTTGGTCCCCCAGTTGTTCTTCGATTCGAAGCAACTGGTTGTACTTGGCCATGCGATCACTTCGCGAAGCCGATCCGGTTTTAATTTGCCCCGTACACATGGCAACTGCAAGATCGGCGATGAACGAATCTTCGGTCTCGCCACTGCGGTGGCTGGAAATGCTGGTGTAGCCATTGCGATGGGCCAACTGGATCGCGTGAATGGTTTCGGTCAAGGTACCGATCTGGTTCACCTTGATCAGAATGCTGTTCGCGATTCCCTCGTCGATGCCGCGTTGCAGACGAGTGGTATTGGTGACAAACAAGTCGTCGCCAACCAACTGAACCTGATCGCCACACTTGTCGGTCAACATTTTCCATGCGTCCCAATCGTCCTCACTGCAACCATCTTCGATGCTGCAAATCGGATATCGATCAACCCAGTCGGCTAGGAAGTCCACCATACCGGCTGAGTCCAAATCCTTTCCGTCGATCTTGTAAACGCCGTCTTTGTAAAACTCGGTCGCGGCAACGTCCAATGCAATCTGAACCTGCTCGCCCGGCTTGTAACCGGCTTTCTCGATCGCGGTCATGATGACGCTGAGAGCTTCTTCGTTGCTGCCGAGATCCGGCGCAAATCCACCTTCGTCACCGACAGCTGTGTTCATACCTTTGTCTTGAAGTACTTTCTTCAAGTTATGAAACACTTCGCAACCGCAACGCAATGCGTCACTAAAACGGTCAAAGCCAAGCGGCATGACCATGAATTCCTGCACGTCCACGTTGTTGTCGGCGTGCTCGCCTCCATTGACGATATTCATCATCGGAGCCGGCAGCAGATTTCCGGCGGCTCCACCGAGGTATCGGTACAACGGTTGGTTGCTGTAGATCGCGGCAGCCTTCGCGGTCGCCAGAGAAATTCCCAACAGAGCGTTGGCTCCAAGGTTTTTCTTGTTTTCGGTGCCGTCCAGATCCAGCATCGTCTGATCAACCAAAGCCTGATCGGTTCCGGATACGCCAAGCAGTGCGTCGGCAAGCGGGCCGTTAATGTTCTCAACCGCGTTCAAAACACCCTTGCCCATGTAGACGGACTTGTCGCCGTCTCGCATTTCCCATGCCTCGTGAGCACCTGTGCTGGCTCCACTGGGAACGGCCGCTGAACCAAAAGAGCCATCGGCCAGAGTGACGTCGACCTCCACCGTTGGGTTACCTCGACTATCGAGAATCTGACGACCTTTGATATCTACAATGCTGTCCATATTTCTTCCGCTGAATGCTGTTAAGTGTCTGTTGGAGACCAAATTGAGCCAGTAATTGTGGCTCAAAGCCCCGCTTTTCGGAAGGGGCAGATCGACAGTTGCCCAATTCGCTAGGCCGCACATCGGTCAAGGTCTACAGTTTCAATCGACGCCTGCTGACTTGCGTTGCAATCACGTACAATGCTGTTCGATAACTTATTTGCGAAGATGCTTTAAGGACCGGACGGTTCATTTACGGTCGTCTTTGGCTCCGCGAAAGCAACATTTCAAGCAACTTTCGCGGCCCGAAAGGCGACACTTATTTGGCGCTCGCTGCTTAAGCACCCGTTCCTAAGTTAGTTTACTTGTAAGTGGGTGCTTAGTTTCTTGTTAGCAAACAAGGCTGTCGTTTTCCCAGGTTTCCCGAACGATTTTGAACAGAATAATTGTGTTTACCGGACTTGTTGAAGAAAAAGGCGAAGTAAGGCAACTTAAAACGGTGGGCAGTGCTCGCGATCTTTCCGTTGAAGCGCAGCTGGTTTCAAGCGACGTTTCCATCGGAGACAGTATCGCGATCAATGGCTGCTGCCTGACGGTCGTCAAGATCGAAGGTAAGTTACTCACGTTTCAAGCCGGTTCCGAAACGCTTGGCCGCACGAACCTTGGGCAATTGGTTCGTGGCAGTCACGTGAATCTGGAACGTTCACTTCAGGTTGGCCAGAGAATGGGAGGACATTATGTTTCGGGGCACGTGGATGCGTTGGGGACCGTCGATCAGAGAAACGATGATGGCGAATGGGCCGAGTTCTGGTTTCGGGTTCCGGCCGAGTTGACTCGGCAGATGGCCCCCAAAGGGTCGGTCACGGTCGACGGAATCAGTCTGACGATTGTCAACGTGGAACCCGATCGCTTCAGCGTCGCGTTGATCCCTCACACGCTTGAAGTAACCACCCTTGGAGGACGAACGACCGGGGATCAAGTAAACATCGAAACGGATGTCTTAGCAAAATACGTGCAGGCTCAGTTGGCCGGATTGCCAACCGAATAACAACCGAAAACCGCACACCGAAAACCGCACACCGAAAACCGCACACCGAAAACCCAATCCCCCCATGGCCAAACAGAACCGACAAACGATCTCCTACTTGTCCAACCGCTTCGAAGAAGTCGGGTTGAATCCCAACAAGCGACACGGGCAAAACTTTCTGATCGACTTGAACTTGATTCAGTTGCTTGCCAGAAGTGCAAAGTTGACGCCGAACGATGTGGTCCTAGAAATCGGGACCGGAATGGGTTCGCTGACCGGGTTGCTGGCTGACCAAGCGGCGCAAGTGATTACGGTCGAGATCGATCAGTACCTGCACCAAATGGCTCGCGAAGAACTGGAAGAGTACGACAACATCGAGATGCTCAAACAGGACTGCTTGAAAAACAAGAACAATTTCGCGCCGGAAGTAATCGACGCAGTGAAACGCCATCTGGCGATCGACGAAAATCGAACCTTCAAGCTTGCCGCAAACCTGCCTTACAACGTGGCGACGCCGATCATTGCGAACTTGCTTCGCTGCGAAGTTGTACCGGCGTCGATGACGGTAACCATTCAGAAAGAGTTGGCTGATCGAATTGTCGCGGCTCCGGGTAGCAAGGACTACGGAGCGTTAAGCATCTGGATGCAAAGCATGTGCGATTGCGAGATTGTTCGCATCATGTCACCCAAGGTGTTCTGGCCTCGCCCAAAAGTCGAATCGGCGATCATTCACATCGAACATCGACCGGAAAGGCGAGCCGCATTGCCGGATGTTGACTTCTTTTACGCCTTCGTACGAGCGATGTTTTTCCATCGCCGGAAGTTCATGCGAAGCGTCGCCATCAGCGCGTTCAAGCGACAGTTGGAGAAGTCACACGTAGACGAAGTACTCCAATCGATGGCTCTCGGCCCGGATGCTCGTACCGAACAGCTGACGCTCGACCAGCTTCGGGAACTGTGCGAACATTTTCGACAAAAGGTGATTGAGGTAACGGGCGTTGAAAGACCGGTGATGGAAAATCAATCGGATTGAAAATGGCTCACCGGACCAACGGCTACCCAACGGCGCGCGATCCCAAGGGGCAAGTTGCCGACCTAGAAAGTTGCCAGCTCGATCAACCCGCCAAGCGCGTGATGCGATTGGTTGACTCGATCTGCAGTGCTTCGTCTTCGCGATAACGATACTGCATCACGTAAGCGTCCTCTGTCGTGTCGTCGTAATAGTCTCGCAGCACGGACGTTGCCATGAAGCCTAGATTTCGAAAGAAGACCTGAGCCGCCAAGTTGGTTTCGCGTATTTCCAACAGGACTCGGTTACGTCGTTGCTGTGACAATTTGCCGATCAGCTTCTCCACCATCTGACGACCGAC
This sequence comes from uncultured Pirellulaceae bacterium, assembly GCA_937928215.1. Lineage (GTDB taxonomy): Bacteria > Planctomycetota > Planctomycetia > Pirellulales > Pirellulaceae > Mariniblastus. The sequence continues at coordinate 30,707 of CALFWL010000031.1, forward strand.
CCCTCGACGCCGAATGTCTGGGCGTACGGCAAAATTTAAAACGTGCAGCTGGTTCTTGTGCAATTCATAAATCATGAAGCCAACAACCCGTTCGTCGTACTCGGCAACCATGCCGATACAGTTTCGCTGGCGAAGACAACGGATGAAATCATCCTCCGACCAGGAAAATTCAAAGCTGCCGTTTTCGATGCCCAGAACCTCTGGCATGTCGCGGCGAATCATCCAGCGTATATGTACATTGATCTCAAAATCTGTCGTCGCGTCCATCAATGACTTCCTTTGTCGTCCGGCAATCGGTGTTAGCACGCTTGCCAAAAAATTGGTTTCCTTACCAGTTGAGCCAAGGTTAGCAGAACCGAAAAATGACGCCAAGATTGAAGTTCAGACATTCAGCTGACGAATGATCGTCGCGAAATCGCTCGCACGAACAACGTCCGAGCATTTTCATTTGAAAGTCTGCTAGCGAACCCGTTGATAAAGCCGAAACGGACGGTTTACCAATCAGCAAACGCAATCGGTGAAGAGGGGAAACGAACTCCAGTCAACCCGGACAATCGTTCAAGTCTGCCCAGTGTGAAACACGATAGTAGCTTTCGGGGCGTACGCCCGAGGCAAGCCAACTTCTGCATATTGGCTCTCGCCGACCATTGCCCCATGCCTTGGCGAAGGACTTACTCGCAATAAGCTGCCCGACTCAATCTCATTTTGCTCGCTTAAAACCGGTAATGAATCGTCTTCATCCGGTAGTTTTTTTCGCAAGTCCAAAATCATGTTTTCGATTGTCATCCAAATATTTATCGTTTGCAGTATTGCGGCTTGGCTGTATTCAGCCACGTTTTTACTACTGACGATCGAGAACCGTCGGTACTGGAAAGGTAGCCTGCGATTTACGACTCCTCCGGGCGACAACCATCCGCGAGTCTGCGTCATGGTTCCCTGCAAAGGAATCGAACCGGGAATGCGACAAAATCTTGCATCGTTTCTCCGCCAGAACCATCCTGACTTTCAAGTTCTGTTCGTGGTCGAATCTGTCTGCGATCCTGCCGTCCGCTTGATACAGCAGGTCATGGCAGAAAATCCGACTGTTCAATCGGACATTTTGATCGCAGGTAAAGCAACCGACTGCGGGCAGAAGGTCCACAATCTGTGCCGAGCCATCGATTCGTTGGGCGACGAGATTGCCATTTATGCGTTCGCTGATTCCGATGCGGCCTCGGGGAACACGTGGTTGTTATGGTTGGTCGATTGTATCGGGCGAGAAGATGTTGGGGCTCGGACCGGTTACCGCTGGATGAAGCCGGGCAACAAGAAACTGCCGACGCTACTGGCATGCACGGCGAATAACGCTCTGGCCGCAATAATGGGGCGAGGCGGTCATCACCTGATCTGGGGCGGCTCATGGGCCATCCGCCGCAGCGTTTTCAGATCCACCGGAATTCGTGAAGCGTGGCAAGGCGTTGTCAGCGACGATTTGGCGGCAAGCCGAGCTTTGCGTTTGGCAAAACTGAAAATATTGTTCGATCCACATTGTCTCTGTTTGACAAAGGTCGAGTACACCTGGTCAACCTTGTTCGAATTCTTCCGGAGGCAGTTGTTGATCACTCGGCGATACACTCCCGTGTACTGGTCGACTGCCTTACTAACAACCATCGCGGTTCAAGTCGCGTTCTGGGGTGGAATCGTGGCATCCGTTTCCACGGGTTTGTCAGGGAACTTTCGCTTGAGTCAGGCCTTTGCATGTTCGGTCGCCGGTCTGTACATCATCTCAATCATCCGCGCTGCAATCCGTCAGAACATGGGCAGAAAGATTGACTCAGGCTGGCGATCCATGAGGTCTGCTCGAATTTTTGATCTGGTCGCATCACCGCTAACGGGTTTGTTTGTGCTGACCTCATTTCTTTCATCGTGCATCGGAAACACGATCGCGTGGCGAGGCAACCACTATCACCTCGGTCCCGGCGGGTCGGTGAGGTTGTTGGGACGATCGGACCGAAAAGTGGGGCCAGTTGGATCAGAAGATTCTTCAACTGTACCTTTCGATGACCGGACCGATCTTCCCAAAGAGCCCGCCACCAACTTGGAACCAAAACTCTCCAACCAGCAAACACATCGACCGGTGTTAATTCGCCACCGCGTGCGACGCGCCGCTTAAACAACAAAGGAATGAAATCATGAAAGTTGTACTCTGGGATACTCGTCGCAATGACGTACAGAAAGACTTCGCGGGCGGGATGGGGGTCGGCGTGCATCCGGGCACTGGCGGCTGGCGTGGAAAGATCATTCGACGTTTGTACAAGCAGGACTATCGCCCTGTCGCCATGAATTTTGCGTACCTCGCCGCCATCGTAAAGAAGCTGGGGCACGAAGTTTCGTACAGCTTGGATGATGTCCCGCAGGCAGACGTATTCATCTTCAACCCTGCACTACAAACGGTTGACGCAGAAAAAAACGTAATGCTGCGAATCGTCAAACAACAACCCAACGCGAAGATCCTGGTCGTCGGTCAAGTCGCGTTTTCGATGGCGGATTTCTTCGCTGACACCGGCGTGACCGTCGTGAAAGGCGAAGCCGAGCAGTTGCTGTTCCAATGGGACGACATCCTTGAGTCGAACGAGCCCGTCGTCGATGTCGGTAGCGTCGCGGATCTGGACTTGTTGCCGATCCCGGACTGGTCGTTGTTTCAATACAAAAAGTTTCGCATCAATTATGACTTCCATCGATTCCCATCCGCTTACATTCAACAGAGTCGCGGCTGCACCTTCAAATGCAACTACTGCCCCTACATCATGATCGAGAGCAAGACTCGATTTCGCGATCCACTGGCAGTCGTTGATGAAATGCGTTTTGGAATGAAGCGTTATGGGTTCGAGTCATTCAAATTCCGTGATCCACTATTTGGACTGAACCGCAAGAAAGCACTGGCAGTCGCCGAAGGTATCCGCAGAATCGGCCGAACGGTTCAGTTCTCGGTTGAGACACGCGTCGACCTGATGAAAGAAGATACGCTGCGCGAGCTTAAATCGGCGGGCCTGACCAGCATCACGATCGGGATCGAAACGCCCGACGAAGCAACGCTGAAGAAGTACAGTCGAGTCGCCATCAACGATGATCGTCAACGTGAATTCGTTGCGCTGTGCCGATCGATGGGAATTCGCACGGTCGCGGGATTCATGGTGGGCTTTCCCGATGACACAGCGGACTCCATTCGGCACGTGCTGAACTACGCCCGAGCGATCAATCCAACCTACGCGAACTTCAACATCGTGACGCCGTACCCGGGAACCCCATTTTACGAATCCGTCAAGGACCAGATTGCCGAAAAAGACTTGTCAAAGTTCAGCGTCTATCAGCCGGTGATGCAGTACAAGAATCTGACGGCGGCTCAGGTCTCTCAGTTGCACGGGGACTGCTTTTCGAAGTTTTATTTCCGTTCCCGGTACCTCAAGGACAACGCAACCCTGCTGTGGCCCGGCATCAAGCGTTTCATGCCGTCGCTTGCCAACAAGAGCCGTCCGCAGGGCGTCTCGTCGCAGCCGGAACCCGGTTTTCCAACCGTTCCATCGAGCTCAGCGGCGGCTTGAGCAACCTCGACCCGCTGTCGAAAAACGTGGCCAGACCAACCACGGAACGCAGGCCGACCACGAAACGAGCTCGGGTTTATGGCCACCCTTATTCCGCGACCTGCCGTTTGGGGCGATTAACCAGCTCATAAGCCTGCAACTCCGCTAAAATATGGCCCGAATGAGCGTGAAAATCTATACAGTTTGCCCAACTTCGGTCAAACTACGGTGCTTGAGAATTGATTCACATCCAGAACTTCCCCACCAGCTTATCCCATGTCGCTCTCTGGAGACTACGCCGCGAACATGGATTCGGTCACTACATGTGAGCAGCCCGTAATCCAGTCACCTCCCTCGCTGAAGTTGGAGCTCGTTGCACCGCAACAACTATGTGGCGACTTAGCGGACGCTTGGCGCTCGATCCAATCCGATAACACGAACCTCGAAAGCCCATATTTTGACCTTGAGTTCACGAAGGCTGTGGCTCGGGTCCGAGACGATGTTGAGATCGCGGTGTTCTCTGACAATGGTGAAGTCATCGCGCTGCTGCCGTTCCAGCGAGCCAGTCCCCATCAGGCGGTCCCGGTTGGCGGACGACTGAATGATTCACACGGGATCCTGTTCCGCAGTCAGTTTCAGAAGAAGTTTTCCGCTCGAAGTCTTGTTGAACAGATGATGAAGGCCGCGAATCTTGACGCGTTCGCCTTTCACGCGCTGTCGCAACCGGACGCCGGCTTGAAATGCTTCGAGTTCTCTGAACTGGGTTCGCATTACATGGACCTGTCCGAAGGTTGGGATGTTTACCATCAGTGGGCAAGAAAAAACAGTGTTGCGATCAAGCGTCAAAAGCAGAAGACTCGCAAAATGGGTCGCGAGATCGGGCCTGTGCGGTTCGAGTTTGACTGCCGGGACAGCGGCGCCCTTGAGACGTTAATCAAGCTGAAGCGAGGCAAGTACCAGCGATCAAACACGTTTGACATTCTGTCGGTTGATTGGGCCAGTGATCTGCTCCGCGAGATTCGCGACATCGATCTACCGGGCTTTAAAGGTCTGCTGTCGGCGATGTACGCGGGCGATCATTTGGTGGCGGTTCATTTCGGAATGCTGACGGAAAACATTCTTCACTATTGGTTCCCCGTCTACGATCCTCAGTTTCAACGCTATTCGCCGGGGACAGAATTGCTGCTTGAGGTGGCTCGCGAAGCCTGTGATCATGGCGTTACCAAACTGGACCTAGGCTACGGAGACGACGACTACAAGTTCCGCTTTTGCAATGGTCGCGAGACCGTTTCCTGCGGACAGATCTCATTCAGCAAACTCGGATTCCAAGTGGCTCGACAGCGCTACTTCCTGCGACAAAAGTTGAAAGGAATCCCAATGAAGCCGTTGGTCAAGAGCGTCCTGCGAGGCGTTTTCCCTGGCTTTGGGCAGTGGAACTTCCGATAGCGTCCGCGGTTAAAAGAAGCAAAAAGCGTTGGTTTTCAAAGAAGCCGGCACCGTTCTGGTAGTCGATCGCTTTCTGTCACGCGAACGACCGACGGTTCGGCCTCACGGCGAAACGCGAAGCTCTTAAAGGGACACGCTCGCTTTGGCCCACTTCACTGATCATATGATCATAGCTGGAAAAGCTCGAAAGCGAAGTGAACAGGGTACTTCTGGCGAACGCGTTGCCAACGAACGCGACTGGCACTTCCGTCCTCGAGCATTCCCACCAACCAAGAGACAATTCTGAAGGGTCGATTTAGGCCGAGCGACGGCGTTTTAGCGGCAGTCCCAAGGCTGATAAGGCGAGCACAAATCCAGATGCTGGTTCAGGAATGGTCTGAAACGTCAGACTGGAAAAGCTTCCGCGAATCCTATGCGAGCCTCCGCTATGGGAACCGAGTGGCGAAGAAACGGTATTGGGACCGGTGCTGAAATTTTGCTGCGTAATATCGTCAGAAATTGTGAAACCTGCGGTTCCAAAGTCATCAATCGTAAATGACTCTACAGGCAACCCGGCCGCATCAAATACACTTCCTGAAGAATCGGTAAGCATGACTTCATTGAGCGTACCCGCAGCCCCGACGAAATCGAAATCCCAGTCTTCGGCATTCCAAGGCATACCTCCGAATACACGAAACGAATCAGAAAACGGGAACCCGGACGGAGCTCTGTTCAAGACATCAATGAGGGGCGCGTTCGACCGAAATACCGTCCCCGCCAAATCGATTTCTAACGATCCCGATAAGAACCTGCCAACGTTTTCTCGGGCATCTTGGTCATCGACGCCTAGCAAGTATCTCACCGTGGCAGTGACTTGTGCCCCTTGGCTGAAAGGAAGAATCGACTCGAAGGCTGCCGTATCGTCACTTCCATCCACACTTGTCGCCTCAATTTCATCCAGTGTGCCCTCCAGCGTGATTTGCACTGATTGGGCATTTGACAGATCGACGAAGCCCGCGGCAACAGCCAAGAAAACGAGCAAACAAAAAGGTCTTGCGGAAGATTTTCTCAGCATTTGCAACATTCCTATTCGGTTCGGCCACTCAGAATAACTGTCATAATCAATGCGATCCGAGTCTAATCGCTGCTTCGATGTTGTCAAGCAGTTTGCGACTAGGTGAGCATTCATAGCAGCATTTCGCGCAAAACGCAGATCCGTCTGGCCCTTTTGCACAAGGTGGTTTCGCGTCAACCTTTGTTGATCAGCCCTCGTGCGCCGTCCCCTGCACGAACGTCTGATTCCACTCGACCGCCATCATCATCGAGTTAATTCCAGAGCCAATTCCGAGCATGGCGACCTTGTGCCCAGGCTGAACGAAGTGCTGCTCGCAAGCCATCGCCATCGAGATCGGTAACGCGGCGGCCCCCGTATTACCGAGCGTGTCAAAGGTTACAAAGTCGTTCTTGGGATCGAAACCGAACGCCTCGAGCATCAGCTTTTGATGAGCGATTCCCACCTGATGACAAATCGTGCGATCGACCGTTTCGTTCTTCCAACCGGATGCTGCAAAAAAATCGGCAAGCGTTGCGACTCCTGTTTCGACTCCGCGTTTGAGCAACTCTTCTGAGTCGGTCGACATCAGCGGAGCCATATCCGCGCCAGCTTGGTCTTGGTGGCTTTGACACAAGTCGTGCCATTGAGTGTTCGCATTCACCGCTGCGGCAACCAGCCGATTACCTGTCTGGCTGATCGAATCATGCACCAGCAGTACCGCGCAACTTGCCGATCCGATAGTCAAACTGGCAATCGCCTGCTTGATTGATTTGCGAGTCAGCGTGGTGTCCTGATTCAGCGTGTCGATCGTTGTCTCGACCAGTTGACGACCTCCTTCGCTACCCACCACTAGCGCGGCTTGGATCTGCCCAAGCTCGATCATGTTCGCCGCCTGCGACAACCCGGTCAGAATGCCGAGACAAGCATTGGAAATATCAAAAATCATCGCCTGCTGAGGCAATCCGACCTGATGATGAACCGTACAAGCGGTCGCCGGCTCCAGAAAGTCGCGGCACACAGAACCATGGATCAGGCAGCCAACCCGATCCGCCGGAAAAGAGGCCGCATTCAACGCATTGCGACAGCTGACGACACTCAGCTCGCTCGGCCGAGTCCCCGGCGTCCAGAATCGGCGCTCGCGGATGCCTGTCATCAACTCCAGTCTTCCCGACGGCAGCCGCAATCGTTCGTACAAAGGAGACAGTTTTTGCTCGACATCGTCGCTGGTCCAGATTTCCGTTGGGATGGTGTACCCGAATGATTCCAAGCAAACGTGGGAATATTTCATGACGAACGCGGCAAAGAGAGCAAGAAACAAATTAACGAAAATTTAACCGCCAGCGAACACACTCTTGACCCAAGTTTAACGGGGTAAGCTGATCCAGAACGAGAACCGATGAGGCAGTCAAGAACAGTTGAAAAACAGACATCGATCAAACGAATCAAAAACAATAACGCTAGCACTGCATTTTGCCTGCACAAGATACAGTAGGTTCACACAATATTCGCTGAAAATGATGGGTTGACTTTGACTGACTTTTTTGACGCGTAAGAATTGGCCTTGTCGCAAATGATTGCGACACGTTCACGCCCTCAAGGACCCCGACGAAGCACAGGACTTGCTGATGTCGGTGATTGGCAACTTCAGAAAACGAGTTTTGATTTCTGAACTTGCTGTCACCCGCCTTCCTCCTGATGCCGGTTTCAATCACGATTCGTGTTTGCATAACGGTCGCCTCTTCCGGACCCTCCTTGCCTAGGAACGGGCCTAGCATGTTAGCGAATAAAGCCTGAATGATACAGGCTCGTTAGCGAACGTTCACGAAGAACTACTCAGTCAGGAGAGACAAGATGCACGTTAAGCCTCTTATTGGAATCAATGCAGACTATCGTACCGCAGAAGGAAAGCAGCCTTCATTCTCCGTCGTGACCGCTGGTTACTACGACAGTATCTTGAAAGCTGGTGGAATCCCGGTAATCGTTCCCCCGATGACCGAAGAAGATGATATTCAAGCAATCCTTGAGAAGTTGGACGGATTTGTGCTGGTGGGCGGGGCTGATCTTGATCCAAGAAAAGACGGTTTCATGCTTCATCCTTCGGTTCGTCCCATGTCATCACGACGTGAAAATTTCGACCGGAAACTGATGCAGCTAATTGCCGATATGCGTCTTCCCGTGTTCGGCATTGGCGTTGGGATGCAACTGCTGAATGTCACGATGCATGGCAATCTGTTTCTGAACATCAGCGACGATGTTCCGTCAGCGATTCCTCACCGAGATCCTCTCGACCCAGCCCATCGCCACGGTCTGGAGATCGTTCAGGAATCCTTAATGGGACGAGTCTATGGCGATGGCGAAATTCGCGTCAGCAGTCGTCATCACATGGCAATCGACGAAGTTGCACCCGGATTCAACGTAACTGCTCGCTGCCCCGACGGAATTGTTGAAGCCATCGAGAGCGACATGCCCGATTGGATCGCCATCGGAACCCAGTTTCATCCTGAGAACGACGCGGCTTCTGCATTGGACCTGAGAATCTTCGAGGAATTTCTTGACCTCGTTCGCGAGCCGGTCGGCGCAACAAACATGCGAATTGCCGCCTGATGGGAACCTCGGACGATCGATGCCCGAAGCAGTTTGCGGTACGGATCACACTTTTCAGCAAGTGGTTTGTCTGGCTTGAATATTCGGGTTAGCGATGTCATCTCGTCTTGGTTTCCCTGCTTCAAACAGGAATGACAAACCTAATTTTGATTCGTTCCAAACCACGTGGCTGACGCTTCACGGAAGAAGCTTTAGTCCAACAGCAGGTGCTAGCAAACTTTGCGTGCGATACAGAAGCGAATGATCTGCTCGATGGAATGCACTCAACGGACGGGGACGGACCCCAGAATCGATTAGTGCAAGCGACAGAACGCGAGACGCAACGGAATGCCGCCTGATCAGCAGAACGGCAGCAAACTTGTAAAAAACGAATTGTCCTTCAATGGCTCTGCCGATAATACGGCAGGGCCTTTTTTGTTTGATATTGGTCCGTCTCCGTTGATTCTGGTCGTTCGCATTTTCCGAACATCGCAGACTCCGCTCATTGCTGTGCGCGACCGGGAGAATTCGAGTATCAGCCAAGACCGCGGCGATTGTTCAGCTGCGATCGACGGTACCGGTCCGGTCGCATCATGAAAACCAATTGACCATATGATTCTACCCCTGACATCTCGATCACATCATGCTCCCGATGATCCGGCTCAACGTATCGATCGGACGCTCGATGATCGAGGGCACCGGCTGATCGCGGGGCTCAGCACGTCTGTCAACTTTGACCGAATTGATGCCGTGCTGATGGTGGCAGTTGGGCACGGCAAGTACCTGCGAATTCGACACATCGAAGCGGAATCTCAATCCATTCCGCAAACATTACAGTCCGCGTTAGCCGACATCACATCGAGCCCGCAACCGTCCATCACCGATGCGCGGCAACTTTCGAACGATCTGGCTCTCCACCAAGCCAGCCTCTTTGAGAAGATCAAATGCAGCGCGGGGAAGTATGTTGCCAGAATTCTTGCCATTGCGGTGGATGATCCGGGACTCTGGTGGACCGATTTTGATGGTTCGCTACAGTATTCCGGACTTTGTGATCCGGTTCGCTTGAGCCAGCTGACTGGCGTGACGGTGGTCGATGACTTTCCCGCCAGAGATGTCGCGGCAGGTGGATCCGGTCGGTTCTTGGACGCACTTCCGCTTTGGTTCTTGCATTCGGATCGCTCCAACAATGTGGCTGCCGACCATCGTCTGGTTTTGCGATTGAACGAAGATGCCACCGGCTATTGGATTCCGGCGTCTGACGGCCTTGACGCTGACCTACCCAATATCGCTGCAATCGGCCCAACGCCGAGCGTTGCGTTCCTTGACCATTTACTTTTGCACGTGGAAGCCGATCGGCTACCGCATTCGGGGCAATCGGAAACTGGTTCCGAGTGCCCGATCGAGCAACGGTATGCCGATGGCACACGAAACCCTGACTTAATCGATCAATGGAATCGAATCTGGCTGGACTCGATCAGCAATCACTCGAAAGGCATGCGACGGCCAGACGAAACCGATCGCAAACTGGCAAGTATTCTCGAAGAGCCCAGATTTCAGTCGATCAATCACTCTGACATCATTCGCAGTGCGGTCTATTGGATCATCGAACTGATCATCGCCGAAATTTCACCCGCACAGGCTCGTGCAGACCAAGTTTATTTTGCCACCCAAACAGAATTAGCTCCCTGCTTGATCAACCAACTTATCCAAGCGGCCAATTTCGACAAATCGCGTGTTCATTCCGCTCCACCGATCTCCAACTCAACATCCAATTATCCAACCAAGGCGATCTGCGCCGCAGTGCTTGGTTTGCTGCATATCGATCAGATGCCAGCCAACGTTCCTGATCTTACGGGGGCAACAGAACAGCGAATTCTCGGCAGGCTGTCCATGGGCAAGCCGTCCAATTGGCGACAGTTGCTCCGCGAGATGGCAGATTTCCACCCTCCAGCGATGAAGTTGCGAGAAGCGGTCTGAAGGAAGACTGATCGAGGCGGATCTTTCGTCC
>CALFWL010000032.1 GCA_937928215.1 uncultured Pirellulaceae bacterium
ACCGGCCCGACTCGCTCCTGAGTTTCCTGCAGCTTTTCCATCCCCTCGCGGAAATAGCGGTCGATCAGCTCCACAAACCGACCGCGACGGCCTTTGTGCAATTGCGGAATGATGGCGAGGCGATCTGCCGCATCAAGCGCCTTTGGCTTAGCGGAGAACTCGCGGTGCACTCGATCTATCTGCGTGAAGATGTTGCGGGCGTCGATAAACAGAATGCGGGCGTCCTGCTTGGCTTTGTCGAAAAGTTTGGAATATCGTCGGCGCCGCCGATTGAAAGTGACCGTGTAAAACATGTTCGACGGCAAGGTCAGCATGGCGTAGATCAGGTTGTTCTCGATCAGCGTCTTGCGGATGTCGGCTTCGCTGTGCCGTGCGTCCGAGGCACTGTTGGCCATGACCAATCCGGCTCGGCCCTCGTCGTTTAGCGAGGTGGCAAACAGGTTGATCCACAGGTAGTTGGCGTTGGGGACGGTCTCTTTGCCTTCGTCTTTCTTTTTGGTTTTGGATTTCTTCTGGGGGATGCCGTAGGTGTTGAAGCGCGGGTCGTTCTTGACCATGTTCAGGTTGACTTCGTCGACGTTGAACGGCGGATTGGCAAGGACGTAGTCGAATTTGCCAAAGCTGTCGTGCCGGTCATGCTGGTAGGTGTTGCCCTGCAGGATTTCGCCTCGCAGTCCGTTGACGGTGATGTTCATTTTCGCCAGCTTGACGGTCTCCAGTGTCTTTTCCTGTCCGTAGACGTACAGGTCTTTGGTTTTCCGCCGTTTGCCCTTTTTCGTTTTGTCGGCGGCGATCCGGTCGTCTATGAATTGCGATGATTGAACGAACATCCCGCCCGATCCACAGGCCGGATCAAAGACTGTGCCGTTCTGCGGTTCGATGATCTCGACCATCAACCGGACGACGCTGCGCGGCGTGAAGAATTCTCCTCCGCCTTGCCCTTCGGCCATGGCGAATTTGCCAAGGAAGTATTCGTAGATCAGCCCGAACATGTCGCCGCTGGCGTCTTCGGGGATGTCCGCAAAGTTCTTGAGCAGACTTTTGGGGATGGATTTGTCTTCGTCGTTGACCAGCCGGAAGTATTCGTCTTGAGGCAGGATGCCGTCGAGCTCAGGCTTGTATTCTTCGATCGAGGCCATCGCCTCTTTGATGGCTTTGGCGATGTCCTGATCCTCGGGAAGTCCAAGGAGGTAGTCGTAGCGGGCGTGATCGGGCAGGTAGAAGCCGCATTTCTCGATGGCGATATCGGAGATCTTCTTCTCGCGCCGACCGCCCTTGAGTTTCTCATATTCTTTGAGAATCTCAGATTCGTGGGCTTTGTATTTGTTATCGGCGAATTTGAGAAAGATCAGGCCCAGGACGGGTACGGAGTATTCTGATGACTTGAGATCGGAGTTCGCGCGGAGATTATCCGCAGCTGACCAGAGTTGTTTTTCAAGGTCTTTAAGTTCGTCGCGATTCATGAGGTCAGATGTTGTCAGCGGAACGAGTGGATGGAACTGTTTGTCGTGATGGCTTCGAAAGTTACTTCCACACAGGAACAAAAATCACAACTCAGTATCTTTCAGTTCTGGTCGTAGCCGCGAGACGATATCTTCCGACACGATGTAGTACCACTTGGAGAATGACTCATTGAGAGCGGATGCTCGCTGTCGCCCGATCTTCAGTTGTCGTTCTCGTTCGGCCACCTTGCGCAAGTACACTTTTTGATCGTCTTCGTTTTCGAAATCATCGCTTGCCGAGTCACCATCTTCTGCGTCGTTGTCTTCGTCATTGCCATCCGAATTATCCGAGCGAGTGGGTTTTTCCGGCATTGGGACAAGTGATTCATCGAAACCAGCGACCAGCATCAGATAATGATTCAGCTTCAACGAATTGTTACGAGCCTGACTGTCAATCGCGCCGATGAGAATTGAGATAACAACCCCGTCGGCTGTTCGCACTTCGACCGAACCGCCGACTGCTTCGAATTGCCAAGTTTCGGCGTCGAACTGGGTGGCTCGAAAGCCGTACTTCTGCATGGATTCAAACGTTGATTTGTTCGTGTTTTCCGCCGGTTTTCGCAAGGCTTTGGCGACCGGCTTGCTTTTGGCCAGCACGTCGGAAAACGGAATGGCGGTAATCGATCCGGCTGCTTGCTGAAGCGTTTGCTGCTGATCACCGGTAGACTCGACATCTCTCATCTGCCCTTCGTCGCCCGTTGATCGAAGTTTGATATCAATTTGCTGTTCATTCACGGTCAACTGTGATTGATAGATCGTTTCACGTTCGGCATCCGTGATTTTTTCCGGATTGAGCCGATAACTTTCGATCGTGACATCTTTCAAGCGAGTCGATTGCGTCAACTTCAAAAGATTCGGGTTCACCCAAGCTCGAAAATCCGGGTTGATGGTGCGCGGATCAATTTCAACCACGTAAACACTCGGCTGGCCGGGAATGCGAACATAGTGCTTCAGCTGTTTTGGATCATTCTTGACCGGCAATCCAACGATCAAGCTGGCGATTTCTTTGTTGTTTCGGTCGGCCAGTGAAATCTTCTTCCCAAGACTCGATCGGTTCACCGCACTGTTGATGTCAGCCGGGTCCACGACCCCATACTTGAGATGGTCCTCCTGATTGTCGGATCGTTTTTCGAGGACCGTTTTGTCCAGCAGCAGGTTGACCACCGCCCCCAACTGCCTGCCGTTGTCCGCGACGAAGTCGTTATGAGTAGGAAGGAGCCACGATTCGCCTTTGCGACGTACGAGTAGCCTTTCGATTTCGTTTCGATCATCGTTGTAGGTTTCGACTCGGATCGAACGAACGGACCGCGTGTTAAAGTCTTCAAATAGCGGTTTGTTGACGGCATCGCTGACAATGATGGCTTTGGGCCACGGGTAAACCCACGCAGCGGCGGCGGCAGCGGCGGCGGCGATAACCAGCATTGGTAAAGTGGTGCGAAACGCGTGATTCATGGCAGTCGATTCGATCTGTCGTTTTAAGCCAGCGATTGCTTCGCCGGTTTGGTTTTGCTTGGGTCGAGTGGGTTGCTTCAATCGTTTGGTTACTTCTGATGCTTGAGCTACTTCAAGCGTCTTGCTTTTGAGATTCCTTCACGTTCTCGCAAGCGTCGGCGGAAGAACACGATGGTGCCAACAATGAGCGGAGGAACGGGAGGCACGATGACGGCCATCAGCTTGAACCATTGCTGGATTTCTTGAATCTTCAACTCGGCGTCCAAGTCGATCTGACGTTTCCGCTCGCGGCGTTCGTTCTCCAGTTCTCTGAGCTTCGTTTGATATTTATTCGCTTGCTCGCGACCTTCCTGCTGTAGCAGCACCTGTTGCGCTGCAAGCTTGGCGGCGTCGTAAGGTTCGCCTTTCTCCTTTTTGGCCAACTCGCGGCGGATGGCTTCTTGAAGCGGTTTAATTCGTGTATTCAGGTCCGTTTGAATTTTGTTTCGTTCAGTCGTCAGCTCGATTTCGAAATCGTTCGTTGCCTGGTACACCTCTTTCATCGCTTCGCTGTAGGTTTCTTCAACAACCTCCAGCGTGACGTGATCGACTCGCCGATTCCGCAACGCCAGATAGGTTTCCTCACCCGCCAGCGTGTCGATCGTGTTGAGTACAAAATTCATATTCTGAAACCGGTATTCGATGCCCTGCTGAATGGGTTCGTTGCGAATCTGGACAAAATAGTCTGCCAACACGTCGATGTCCGCCACGTAGATCACGTTCGTCAGGGCAGGGGAGGGCGTGATGCTGGAGGCTGTTTCCGGCGTGATCGAGTTTGCCTTGTTGCCTTCAATGGCAGCGGCCAGCAGCAGATTGCCCTTCGCCGCGCCGCGTTTACTAACCAGTTCGGCAGGATTACGAGACTGCAATAAATCGTCCAGTCGGACTCGGCCTGCTTTCCCGGTCGTGACCAGTGGATCATATTCGAGTGTTGCGTCGGGCACAGGAGTCAGGTTGCCCGTGTATTGAAACAGGACTTCATCGATTCCGGAAGTCTGGGATCCGTTGATGGAATTGCCACGGGTCGCCGGATGAAGGGTTGAGAACCTCGGGTCATCGGGGTTTCGGTTTTTGACGATCACCAGTTCGGGCGTATTGAGACGGCTATTGGCAGGGTAAGGGTTGTCGGCTGCCTGCCAGACAATCCAAGGGATTTTTTGGTCGCGTCCGTCGCTCAATTTCATGGACACGCGATCGACATCCATCTCAAGTGCGTCCCACAACTGCTGAATGTCGGCGGCTTCGTTTCCTTGCCTAGCCAATGCTCGTGGGAAGAAAGTGCCGCGAACGTACTCAAAGTTTTCCGGGTTGGGGAATGGGTCTTCGAAAATTGCGGTGGGTTGGCCGGACTGGATCGCCAAGATCAGGTTCTTCATTTCACCCGGTGTCATCCTAGACGGTTGAACGACAAGCAACACGTCATAGTTCCGGGTGGGAGGTGCTTCGTTGGTTCCTTCGGTCCAAAGTGAGATCGGGTTCGATGCATCGACCTGTTCAACCGTGTATTGCTTCTCTAGTTCCGACACGATCTGCAACCGAGGAATTCGCACATTTTGTTCTGGACCTCGAACGACGGCTCCGCCGATCAAGGCATCGGTCGTGACGATTCCGATCGTTTTTCGTTCGCTTCGAGAAACCGTGTTGATCGACCGCATCAATTCGTACTCGATCGGCATTCCGTAAGGCAGAAACGGCAGCACGATGCGTTCAAGTCCGCTGGAGAACGCCACGCCAAGAATAACGTCTTCGTCGCGGTTGACTCCGCGAGATTGACTGGTCACTCGGACCGGACGAATGCCATAACGTTTTTCGGCAAGGATGGCTTCTTGGCTGTACGGTTCGACGTTTTGGTTCAGCGTCACCTGAACGCGGCTCCCACCCAGCACGTCAAACTCACGCAGCAAGTTGACCAAATCATAACGCGTCTTCACAAACTCGGCTGGCACGTTGCTGCTAACGTAAGCTTCGATCTTGACGGGAGGACGCGATTCGTCGGATTCATTGGCCAGCTTATTCAGCAATTCGACAGTTGAACGGGACAGCGTGCTGACTTGCGAATCAGAAATATCGGCCCGCAATCGATTCAAAGGTCCGTGCTGGACGAACAAGACGACGGACACCGCAGTCACGACCAGCATGGCTGCCCGAGCGATGTAGTGCCAGAACAATGAGGTTCCGTCTCGACCGCCCAACCAGTGACGACGCCCGATCAGAATCAGGCTCAGATAAACTCCGATCACAACCAAGCCAAGAAAATAACAGATCGATGACGCGGAAACCAGGCCTCGACCAAATGGCTCGAACCGCTGCAACAGCGACCATTCATACAACCACTGAATCCATTTGTTGTTGGAGAAGATCACATCGGCATTGCTGAAAAATGCCAGCGGAGCGTTAATCGCCACGCCAAAGATGAATCCAACGGTCAGATTGTTCGTCAGGAACGAGGCAACCATGCCGAGGCTGATCATCGCGATCCCCATAAACCAGTATCCAAGATAGGTCGAAAACAGCAGCAGGTTGTCCAGTTGCCCGCCCGTCATTGCCAATAGCACACCGTAGTTCGACAGTTGCGAAAACAGCAACGACACCGTGAAGACCAGCACGGCCGCAAAGTACTTGCCGATCACGATGTCAAAGTCTTTTGCGGGCAGCGTCAGCAGTAGTTCGTCGGTACCTTGACGCCGCTCCTCCGCCCAGATCCCCATGGTGATAGCCGGGATGAAGATCAACATGATAAAGGGAAGAAACTTGTTCAGTTGATCGAAATTCGCCAGATTCGTTGTGAAGAACTCGTGCGGCCAAAACGCGGCGAACGAGGTCAACAGCACGAACAAACAAAGAAAAACGTAGCCCGTCGGGTTGCTGAAGTAGCCGATAAAGTTGCGCTTCATGACCGCAAACGCCGCTTGCCGCCAGATGCCCAGCGGCAGCATCAGCATCACCAGCGCGACCAAGAAGACGAGGTCGATGACCAGCATGAAGGCGAATTCAATCAGTTGCAGAGCGAACATTTTTATGAGTGGAAAGGTTGAAAGCGTACAGGGGACAGTTTTTGTTTTCGGTTCAACACCAAGAGAAATTATTCGGGCTCTTCTTTCTTCAGCAGAGTGCCGGTAACAGGGTCGTGCCCGGTCAGGTCGGCAAAAATGTGATCCAACCCTTTCTCCTGAGGATCAATGTCCTCAAGCTTTCCATCGTAAACCTTTCGCCCCTCATTGATCATGATCACTCGATCCGCCATGGCTTCGACTTCTTGCAGAATATGAGTCGACAGCAGAATCGTTTTCTCTTCGCCCAAGCGCCGAATCGTCTGGCGGACGCCTCGGATCTGGTTCGGGTCTAGGCCGGATGTGGGCTCGTCCAAAATCAACACGTCAGGCTCATGGATTAACGCTTGAGCCATTCCGACGCGTTGGCGATAGCCTTTGGACAGCTTGTTGATTGGTTTGTAGATGACACTTCCCAGTGCGCACAACTCGACCGCTTTAGCAATTCGGTCCAGTTTGGTCTTTTTGTTCATGCCTCGCGCTTCGGCGAAAAAATCGAGCAGGCTGTAGGGCGTCATCTCGGGATACAGCGGCCCCGTTTCCGGCAGGTAGCCCAATCGTCGTGAACCCGCCAAGCGTTCACGATTCATGTCGTGACCTGCGATTCGAGCGAAGCCTTCGCTGGGCGAGAGATAACCCGTCAGAATCTTCATCGTGGTGCTCTTACCCGCTCCGTTGGGCCCTAGGAATGCAACGACTTCCCCTTGATAGACTTTGAAGCTGATATCACGAGTCGCCGCGAAAATACCGTAGAACTTCGAAAGCCGATCGGCTTCGATCATGGGTGTTTCGTCGCGGCGGTCGACATCAGTGTCAGACTTGGTAGTTAGAGTGGCAGTCATGGCCCTATTTTTGTTCTTTGAACGGTCGTTGTCGATGGTGGACGTGAAACCTATTCGGAAAGCGGCTTTTCTTTCCGAGTCGAATTTGAGAAATTCGGTTCAGACCGTAGAACCATCAACGGAATACCACCAAGGGAATCGAGCAGCTTCTCAACAAGCCTCGGGAACGGGTACGATTTCGGTGCGATCGCCCATGATCGACACGTGTTGCCGCCACACGTCTTCAGGTCCCGGGAAATCGGTCCTTAAATGGACACCCCGAGACTCCGTCCGCTTAAGCGCCGAATGCACGATGACCCCGGCAACGATCAACATGTTCTGTAGTTCCCAACCTTCGGCATTGTCAAATTTTGTTGCAAGGACATACCGTTGCCACGACTCGATGGTGCCAAGAGCAACGGCAAGTTCTTCGCCGCTCCGCCTGACCCCGGCGTTTCGCCACATCAGACTTTTCAACGAGTTACGAATATCGGACAGGTCTAGGGAGGGGTTTGCGGCCTCCAGCTTGTTATACGAAATCGGAGCGATCTGGAAATTGTCGTCCGTGTTCAAGGCGACATCGGACGCGCCAACGCCGGTACTTCTTCCGTATACGAGTCCTTCCAGTAAACTGTTCGACGCCAGGCGATTCGCCCCATGCAACCCACTGCTGGTGACTTCGCCCGCCGCCCACAGGTTGGCAAGGCTGGTGCGACCTTCCAGATCGACCGTGATGCCACCGATCATGTAATGAGCACCCGGTCGAACGGGAATCGGGTCGGTTGTGATCTCCAGCCCAAACTCCGCGACCGCTTTTCGGATGCCTGGGAAACGCTTTCGAACGTGGTCGGGGTCTAGGTGTTTGAGCGACAAAAAAACGCTTGACGTATGCGTTTTTTCCATCTGACTGACAATCGCCTGAGAAACGACATCGCGCGGAGCCAGTTCCATCCGCTTGTCGTAGTCTGCCATGAAGCGTTTTCCGTTGGAGTCAATCAGCCACGCGCCTTCGCCTCGAACCGCTTCGCTAATCAGGCTGCGACTGCTGCCGGCAATATACAGCACGGTCGGATGGAACTGCATGAACTCCATGTCGCGTACTTCCGCTCCAGCACGGAAGGCCATCGCGTGACCGTCGGCGGTGGCCACCACAGGATTGGTCGTTTCGCGAAACAATTGACCGGCTCCTCCGGTGCAGAGGATTGTTTGTTTGCTCCAGATCAAGCAGTGTTCATCATCGCACGCGATAATAGCCCCCCGGCAGGCATCATCATGCGTCAATAAATCTAGCGTGAACGCGTTCTCGATGACCTCAATGTTTTCGGCGTCATGAATTCGCTGGATGACGGCTCGCATGATTTCCGC
>CALFWL010000033.1 GCA_937928215.1 uncultured Pirellulaceae bacterium
AACTTGTCGCGAGTTGCAGCTTCAACTCCTGTTGTTCCAGAACCTAGTAGCTTGGCTTTGTTAGGCTTGGCCGGTTTGGGCATGGCCAGTCGTCGTCGCAAGTAAATGGTGCTTGCCGACCTACGGCTGTTAAGATGATAATCAAAACGCTGCCGCCAATATTGGCTGGTGGCGTTTTTTATGGTCCGACGTCGAATGAGTATGGGTGTACGTCGGGCTTGCCGCAGAGGGGGAAAATAGTCGGTTTGTAGTTTTTCGGTTTTCTATCGCCTCCGACTTAGCACTCGCGAATCAATAAGTTGCCGGACAAACATGACTCAACGCCGATTTTACGCGAGCGAAATGAATTCCAATCTGGCAGTTATTGCTGGGCAAGTGCTTACGCCTCAAGGACGCGGACGCAAGCACTTTTTTTGCCGTTGAAACGTAGCGGTGACTCCTGCTACCGTCCTCGAACGTCTTCACCCGAGCCACAGGAAGTGGCCGTCTGGCGACTGATAGCAGTACTATTTCGATCAAGGATGATCCCATGCGACGCTCAAGCATTGAGTTTTCTGTCCGTCTGGCTTCGTTGGCCACTGCGGTGGTTGCGGCATTCATGCCCGTCAGGTGTTCAGCCCAGTTAAAAGATGTTGATTCGCCTCTCAAACGCAGCATGACCGGGCTGGCGGATCAGACCAGCATCCAGACGAAGCCGTATTTGGTTACTTCTCGTTTCCATCTGATGGAAGGGACGACCAGCGGGTATCTGGTGGTTCAGGTTGAACTTGGTCCCGGTAGCTACATGTATTCGCTGAATCAGACGGGTGCGATCAACCCGACAAAGATCCAGGTTGTTCCGTCCGATGCCTTCATCATTGATGGTAAATTCAATCCGGATCGACCGGCGGAAGTGATCGAAAACGATCCGGTATTCAATCAACGAGTTGAAAAGCACAAAGGGAAGGTTCAGTTCTTCGTTCCAGTGAAATTCAACTCGGTCGAAGCGGCGGGTGAAGTTCAGCCCGAAATCGTCCTCAACGGCCAAGTCTGCTCGACCGAGGGTGTCTGTCTGCCGATTCGGGACAAAAGAATAAAGGCGGAGTTTGGCGGTTTCTTTGGTCGTTCGGTTGAGCTTCCTGCAACGGCGGAAACACCGGCTTTACGCTGATCGACAAGCTGTTTTGTGAGCCCCAAACCACCTTGCGACGAAGCACTCGCGAAACAGTAACCTGCGGATTTGTAAGACGTTTAGGCGGTCAAACACGTGGGTTTCGAGTACTCAAGTCCGTTTGTTTTTTGGCGAGTGATAAGTTCGTCTTTCGCATTTTTTCAGAATCTCGTTACGCAAAGGCTGTTTTTCCAAGGAATCGTCGACGCCTGCCTCAAAAATGGCAGAGCAGAAATCGCTAAAAACGCGAGTGAAATCAACTTCTGCAAAAATCGAGCTAAGCTAAAGAGCCACCATTACATGGTGCCAGCAGGTTGGGCGTAGGATCACTTGTCATGGAAGCGTCAGTTGAACGTCGATACAATTGCGCGATAAAACAATTGGACTTGGATACAATTGTCTGGGGCATCCCGTTGCGTCGGAAGCCATCGGATTGGAGACGCGGCTGCCCTTGAAGCTACACCTCAACCGCTCGGACATCGTTTCGTAACTACCGTGATTACCATGGCCACTCGACGAACCATTTTACTTTTTATCGGACTTCTTGTTGTCGCGATGAACCAACTGTCGTCAGTTGAGATCAGCGCTCAAATCCCCGATTTCAAGAAGTCGCGAAAGAGTTCAAGTCTCAAACGCTCGCTGGGTGGATTGAACCCAGACTCTGCGGCCAACATCAGATCCCCGGTGAAGGTGAAGGCTCAATTCAAGGTTCACCTCGAATCGAACACCGGCGTGGTCGAAGTCACCGCAAACATCGCTCCCGGATGGCATATCAATTCGGTGACGCAGCCCAAGGGTGGTCCGATCCCGACCAAAATCACGCTGGACGACACGGATGCCGTCACGCTGGCAGGAGACTTCAAGCCAAACCAGGAACCTCGGTCGGTCGATGCTGGAATTTTTGATGTCCCCCAAGAGGAACACTCCGGCACGGTGACTTGGACGGTTCCGGTACGAACTTCGAAACTAACGGAGCCAATCGAACTTTCGATTCCCATCAAGTTCTACTATCAAGCTTGTGAGAAGTCGTGTTTGCCTCCAAAGACGCTCAAGGTCAACGCCGCGTTTGCTGGCCTGTTGGACAAGGCACCAGCGATCGAGGCGACACTTGAGGTGGACCAACCCTCGACGGCGGATGCTTCAAGCAAAGGTGACAATTCAAGTAAAGACGACAGTTCAACTGAAAACGTTGTTACTGCAAAGATCATGACTCCTGCCGATACGCCAGAGGATGTGGCGCGGATGGCAAAGTACTATGACGGCGACTCCAAGATCAATTACGTTCCGCTGTACGACAAGGCCCAAACGACACTCGCAACCGCTCTCTTGGGCGCGTTTATTGGCGGCTTCCTGCTGAACCTGATGCCGTGCGTGTTTCCGGTGTTAGGCATCAAGGTAATGGGATTTGTCGAGCAAGCGGGAAGCGATCCGAAAAAGATTCGATTGCATGGATTGGTTTTTACTGCCGGTTTGGTGGCAGCCATGTGGGCGCTGGCGGGATTTATTCTGTTCGTAAAGCTATCGCTCGGTCAGGATGTGAACTGGGGTCAGCAGATGGGAAGCCCCTACTTTGTTGCGGCCATCATCGTCTTGTTGTTCTTGATGGGACTGAACATGGCTGGCGTGTTCGAGTTTGGTACATCGATGACGCGAATCGGTGGCACCGTGCAAAACAAGAAGGGCTACGGGGCCTCGTTCCTGTCCGGTATTCTGACGACGTTGATTGCAACGCCTTGCTCCGGTCCGTTTCTGGGTGCCGCGATGGGATACACGTTGGCACAACCTCCGGGAATGGCGATGCTTTTATTCACCGTGTTGGCGTTGGGAATTGCGTTGCCGTACTTGGTTCTGTCGATGTTCCCGTCGCTCATCAACGCTCTTCCTCGCCCCGGCGCATGGATGGAAACTTTCAAAGTTACGATGGCGTTTCTGATTTTTGCGGCTGTTGCATTCTTCATGCGAACGTTTGGAGGCCAAACGGGTGTTGAAGGGCTATCGTGGCTGATGATGTCGTTGGTCGTGATCGGGCTGGCCGCCTACTTCTATGGCCACTGGACTCGTCCGCATCTCGCTGCAAAAACTCGTTACCTTTGGGGCACCGCTTTACCGTTGGTCATTGCCGGCGGCGGTATCTGGATGACACTGCTGGCCGCCGGAAACGCTAGTTATTCAGTCGATCATGGTGAGTTCCGAGCGTGGACACCGGGCATCGTTGAATACCACACGTCTCAGGAGAACAGGGCGGTGCTGGTAGACTACACCGCCGAGTGGTGTGCCACGTGTCAAGTGAACGAGCAACGTGTCTTCACCAATGAACTGGTCGAAAACCGGCTGAAGAAGCTCGGCGTCGTGAAGGTGGCTGCCGATATGACGGTCACCGAAGAATCAGAAGCGGTCAAAGCCGACCTCGCACGAGCCGATCGAGTCACGATTTCGACTTACCTGATTTACCCGGCAAATTATCCGGACGAGCCAGCCATCTTGCTGGAGGAGTTGATCAGTCCCGACGACGTGTTAAAGGCACTCGATCGGATCGCGCCAAAAAAACAGTCCGCTCAGACACCTCAAAAATCTCCGGCGAACAATAAAACCGCGTTGTTGCGATAGTTTGGCGTCGTGATCGCGCTGGCGATCACTATCGATTGTGAACGGTTACTGACTTCATTGTCGCGTCAGAGGCAGCTTTCACTTCCCCAATGACGCGGCAGGGATGGCCATCCCGTTCCAGCATCCGGCAGATCTTGTCTGCGTAATATGGGCTGACGATCATCGCGATGCCGATCCCCATATTAAAGACGCGATACATTTCATCGGTCTCGACTTTGCCAAGTCCCTGCAGCCAATCGAAAACCGCCGGTCGCTGCCAACTGTTCGCATCAATATCGATTTGAAGGCCGCTCGGCGTGATGCGTTCGATGTTTTCCGCCAACCCGCCACCGGTGATGTGAGCGACACCGTGCACGACGCTCTTGACTTTGTAATGAGACAGCACGTTGCGGATGGCTTTTGTGTAAATCACCGTTGGTTCAATCAGCGTATCCGCGACCGACTGTTCGGTTTCGCCAACGCGGTCATCGGCTTTCTTTCCCGCTACATCGAACACGATTTTTCGGACTAGACTGAAGCCGTTGGAGTGAATGCCCGACGAGTCGATTCCCAGCACGACATCGCCCGCTGCAATCTGCTTACCATCGATCAACTGTTTTTTTTCAACCACGCCGACGTGAAATCCCGCAAGGTCGTAGTCACCTCGTGAATACAAGTCAGGCATGATTGCTGTCTCCCCGCCCAGCAACGCACAGTCAGCTTGCAAGCAACCATCGCTGATGCCTTGCACGATCTGCTCCAGACGCAGCGGATCATCATGCGACATCGCGATGTAGTCCAGAAAGAAGAGCGGTTCGGCTCCGCAACAGATCGCGTCGTTGACGCACATCGCGACCAGATCGATACCGACGGTGTCATGCCGATCGATCATCTGAGCCAATTTCAGTTTGGTGCCGACTCCGTCAGTACAGGCGACCATGGTCGGATTCTGATAGTTACGGCGAAACAGCTGGTTGCCAAAATCCAGTTGGAATAGTCCGGCAAACCCGCCGTCCAGTTGTTGGACTCGGGGCGAGAACGTGCGATGCATCAGCCTCGGGAGCCGTTTCATCGCCTCGTTGTAAACATCCAGATCAACGCCCGAGTCTTTATACGAAACGCCTGCCATAAGGTCGCAATGCCACGCTTAAATGTGAGGAAACTGTCTTGCGTCCCAGTTTCATCCAATCACCCCCGTTGGACAAGCCGACGCAAACAATCCATTCGATCCGGAATTTACGGACCGTGAACGTACTCGGCACAAACGGGGCCGCGTCACGGTCGATGGCCTCCGTTTTTCGGATAAGCATAAAAACTTTCACGGATACCCGCTGACCGAGGCAACAGGGCGGCATTTTTCGCGTTTGACAGCAAAAAGGGACAGCGGCAAGCGGATCGCCTCAATCCTTGACGTATGGCAGGGTAATACGGCGGTAGGTCGAAAATTCTTTTGCAAACGCGGCTTAACCAAGCGAAACGTCAGGTGTTGCCTCCGTTGTCGTCTATATTTCTGTAAAGACAAAGTGCTAAAACGTCGGATGAAAAGTATTCCGCCAGCTAGTGTATGTGTCTGTACCTCGGCTGGAACTGAAACGAGTTTCAACTGAACCGTCAGTGTCGAGAATTTCAACATGCTAAAATCCATGCCCCACTGTCAGCTTGATCTACAGTTCACCCACAGCCTACCCTACGGCGCGGTGATCCGTGACGGCGGAGTCCAGTTCGTCATCTTCAGCCGCAGCGCGACGGAAATGCGTTTGCTGCTGTACGACAACGTCGAGGACATGAACCCCGTCGAGGTCATCAACTTCGATCCCAAGAAGCATCGCTGGGGAGACATCTGGAGCGTCTTCGTTCCGTCAGTCGACGCGGGACAGCTATATCACTTCCAAGCATCGGGACCGAACGACCCAAATCGTGGCATGCGGTTCGACTCGAACGCTCGTCTGATTGACCCCTACGCCAAGGCGCTCGCGGGGGAGTTCCAAGATTCGTCCGATGGCATCATTCGGCCTCCCAAGTGTGTTGTGGTCGACGACTATTTTGATTGGGCCGGAGATCGACATCTGAATCGGGACCTGTCCGAGACCATTATCTACGAGATGCACGTCAGAGGTTTCACGAAGCATGATTCCAGCGGAGTCGAGCATCCAGGTTCGTACCTAGGTGTGATCGAAAAGATCCCGTACTTGCAATCGCTGGGCGTGACGGCCGTCGAATTGATGCCCGTTCATGAATTTCCAATTCGGGATGTTGCCGGGAACGTGTTGGAACGTCCCAACTACTGGGGTTACGATCCACTCGCGTTCTTCGCGCCGCACCGAGGCTACTCGGCCAGCAAAAAACCCGGCGCGCAGGTAAACGAGTTCAAGCAAATGGTGAAGGCACTTCATGAGGCCGGGATCGAAGTGATTCTGGATGTCGTGTTCAACCATACCAACGAAGGCAACGAACACGGGCCGACGCTCAGCTTCAAAGGGCTTGAAAACTCCGTCTACTACATGCTCGAAAAAGATCAGCGGTACTACAAAAACTATTCGGGTTGCGGGAACACCATCAACGGAAACCATCCGATCGTTCGCGAGATGATTTTTCATTGCTTGCGACATTGGGTTCACAACTATCATATCGACGGGTTCCGTTTCGATCTGGCATCGATTCTCAGTCGTGACCGTAGCGGCAACCTGGTTCCCAACCCGCCATTGGTTGAAGCGATTGGCGAAGACCCGTTGCTGGCGGACACAAAAATCATCGCCGAAGCATGGGACGCGGCTGGAGCCTATCAAGTCGGATCGTTTGGTGATGATCGCTGGGCCGAATGGAATGGGCTCTACCGCGACGACGTGCGAAAGTACTGGCGGGGCGATAATGGAATGCGAGGTTCCATGGCGACACGCTTGTCGGGATCGGCAGATTTGTATCAGCCAGGCGGGCGACTTCCATGGTCAAGCATCAACTTCATCACTTCCCATGATGGGTTTACCTTGAACGACTTGGTCAGCTATCGCGACAAGCACAATCTTGCCAACGGCGAAGACAATCGAGACGGCGACAATCACAACATCAGTGATAACCTTGGCATTGAAGGCCCGACCAAAAACCCTGTGATCGATCAACTGCGGCTGCGGCAGATCAAGAACATGCTGGCGACGCTGTTGCTCAGTCAGGGAGTGCCGATGATTGTTGCGGGCGATGAATTCCGGCGGACTCAGGGAGGCAACAACAACGCTTACTGCCAGGACAATGAAGTTTCTTGGCTGGATTGGAACCTAGTCAAAGAGAACAAGGAACTGATCCGATTCTGCCGCTGCCTGATCGAGTTCCGGCGTCACCAGCCGGCCGTCCGGCGTCAACAGTTCCTGTCCGGTGTTCCCAATCAGCAGGACGGCTGGTCCGATGTCAGCTGGTACAGCCCACGCGGTACGGCCATCGATTGGCATAAGGACGAACATGCGATCATGTGCCTGCTTTCGGCCCCCTCTGCCAACGAGGACCCTGCTGGGGCTGGTCGAGATGTCTTGCTGATGATCAATTCGGGCGGTTTGAGCAGTCGGTTCATGCTGCCAACCATTGCGAAGACCAGAGAGTGGCGTCTGTTCGCCGACACCTCGTTGCCCGCACCAAACGATATTTATCCTCGCATGGACGAAGGCCCGTTGCTGGGCAGCAGTTGTACTCACACCGTTCCCTACAAGTCGCTGGCCGTCTTCGTGGCCGATCGGTGATTTCGCCGTTTGCGTTTGACAAATTGCGATGCCTGAATGAACTGGACCGTGCTCAGCACTTGCAACCAACAAACAGGTTACCGGACGAAAATCGATCATTGCCCATTTTACGCGAGCAAGATGAAATTGCATCCGCAGTTTACATTGGGCAAGTCATCATCAGGGAACTTAATCCTGCGAGCGACTCATACCCCAACCATGGATGATGAAGGCTTGAAAATGGTGTGCGCAAGACTTGGTGGGTGAGCTATAATCAGAAAGTATCACTCGAGCACTGTCGCAAGAGTGTCCGCTTCTTGGTTCCCAACTCAACACTGACCGATGCCAGTCAAGATTGCCTGCCCGAAATGTAAGCAGCGGTATCAGTTACCTGACTCCGCGTTAGGTAAGAAGGTCACATGCAAGTCGTGCGGAGCATCATTCCGTACAAGGCCACCCGCTGCCGCTGGGACGCGAGCTACCCCCAAACCGCGTCCAACGGCAACTCGACAACCGTCTCGCGACGAGCTGGCAGAATTCGGAATTGATGGCCCGATCAACAAGCAAGCGGATGTCTTCGACGGCGCGGCTGAGGACCCTCGCACCGTTCGCGGGCTCGGGAATTTCGCCGCCGAAGACCCAGGCTTCACAACGACAGCGAAACCAAAGACGGCACGCGAAGTCAATCCGTTTGCAGCACCAACAGGTGACGGCCTGTCCGCAGTTTTGGCCAACCCCGTATTGATGGAGGGACGTGGAACCAAGAAGAAAGCAAAATCCCGAACCGACCTGAACGCGTACAGAACCGCTCGGACAGGACTGTCAATCGTTTACGGAAGTTGGTGCATCATCGGTTTGATTTTTCTTGGTTCGTTTGCTTTCGCTGTTCTCGGTTCGTTTTTACCGTCGATGAATGAATTGTTTTCCGAAGGCGGCAGTATGGAAACCGTCGGGAGTGTGGTCCAAAAAACGGTGGGCGCGATCAACCTGCTGGCGGCGCTGGGGGTTTTCGTGGGCCAGTGCTTGTGCATTGGCACTCCGGAACCCGGAGAGAAAAAATTCGCCGCGTTGTCGGTTGGAGCCTACTTGGTTTCGGGCGTTATGTTGATCGCGGCAATATTGATGGTCGGTGCTGGCGTCATGTCTCTTCTGTCTCAGCGAGCCGAAGGTGCGGAAGCCGCCGGGCGTGCGATCGTGGGAATGGGAGTGTTGATGACCGTGGGAATGACTTTGATTTTCCTTGCTTTTCTGGTTCAGTTTTCAAACCAACTGTTTTTCGCCAAATTCATGGGCCACGTTGGTCGGAATCTGAACTCGAAAACCGTGCTGAAGTATGAAGAACGAGTCGTCAAGCTCTGGTTCTGGTCGCTCGGTCTGATTTTGGGAGGGGTTCTTGCCATCATCTCGGTTAAACTGATCGTTACGTTGTTGGGAGCACCGGGGTTGGCCGCGTTGCTAGGACTGGGAATGACACTGCTGCCGATTGCAGGCGGTATCGTTTTCATGGTCATGTTCTTCAATCTGGTGACACTGGCCGAAAAGACACTGAAGATGCTCAAGCCGAAATAAGCTTGAGCTGAGCCGGATGAGCGATCGAGCGGCAGCCGACAGCTCGCCACTGATAAACACATCATCGCACCGACACATCATCGCACCGACATGATGCCAATCGAAGTCCTGCTCAATCGTCTGAGGGTGGCTCAAACTGAGGAGCGTCTGGGAGCGGTTCTTCTTCGTCCAGTTCGTTATCTTCGCGTGCGTCGGTGATCGCTGGGTAATCATCCTTCAGCTCAAGATCCATCTCCTGATCGAAGTTAGATTTCAGCTCGTCCAGCCCCTTGCGAAACTGGCCGTAGGTTTGACCAAGAGAGCGAGCGACCTCGGGCAGCCGTCCGCCGAACAAGATGACGGCGACGATGCCCAACAGGACCATTTCGAAAGAGCCAATGCCGCCGGGAAACATGAGTTGGGTCGCCAGAAAAAAAGGAAGTGAGCGTTACGGTTGCTCGCCATGATCAGAAAGCCTTCGTCACACCGAGAGTGCTGTTCACCCGAACGGCATCACATTGATTGTGATGACACATGAGGGAAGCTTGAGGCTGGGAAAGCTACCCAACCGGTGTCTTCTCTTCCTCTTTATCTTCCTTCTTCAGTTCAGCTTCACGCTGATCTTCGATTGCTTCGTCGGTCGGCTTTTCTTTCAAGCCCGTTTTGAATTCGTTCACGCTGCGGCCCATGTTCCGCATCAGTGACGGGAGTTTCTGGCCACCGAACAGGACCAGCAGCACCACCGCCAAAATGATTAACTCTGTGCTACCGAGCCCCATGAAGGCCAGCATGACGTTACAGGTACCAGTTTCGATCATCAGATCACTCGAAGAAAAATAACTCGCAAAACGTATCCGAAGCATCGGTCCGAATTTCTCGGACGCTCGAATCGCCAACTACCCATTGTAGATTGGCCCAATACACTGTCAAACCCGAGCAACGGCTATCAGTTTCGGCAAGTGCCCCTCATTGTTGCCAAACCCGAGAAAGACCGGCTCAGGCAGAGTCGCGTCCTCCCGCCCGTCAGCTTAATCGCACACCCTCGCACCAGGGAGGGGAAGGCTCCGCCCGCCCCGATCGCACCAGGGAGGGGAAGGCTCCGCCCGCCCCCGTCAATTGACCGAGCATCCAGATCCGTCGGCTTGGACGGAGTCGCGCCCTTCCGACGGCGATACCAAACTAGGGAGGGGAAGGCTCCGCCCGCCCCCGTCAATTGACCGAGCATCCAGATCCGCCGGCTTGGACGGAGCCGCGCCCTCCCAATTCTGTCGCGCCCTCCCAATTCTGTCGCGCCCTCCCAAGTCTGTCGCGCCCTCCCAATTCTGCCGCGCCCTCCCGTTGCCTCAATACATGCTGATCGGAAAAAGCCCCGCCCTTCCTTCCGTCCGCCTTACCCGGTCATCTTAAACGAATCACTCGATCCGCTTTTTCGCCCACTCGCACGTCATCACTTTCTGTGGTGAACTCATGACTGGGCAGGTAGCGGTAATAAACTTCCAGATTAAGAGCCGCCATGGCGGTCGAATAAACTCGGCCTCCATAGCCGCCCCAGACACCAGTCGGCTCCCAGCTGCCAGCTTCGCGACCGGAGGTTTCCTGCAGCGAGACCAAGGTGGCTTTCAGCCGAGCGTTCCACTGATCCCAGGCGTCGCCACCGACATGCCGCATCGCCAGCGTGCCGTAGTACCAGTAGTACAGGTTCACTTGATTGGGAGAGGGGCTTTCCTGGCTGATACGTCGCGACGCGGTACGCAATCCGTCACTGGCTGGAACGTCATCCAACAAGTAGCGACAAAACAGAGCCTCAGCTGTCATGGACGTACTGGCTCCTTGCCCGGGCCGATAAGCTGCCAAACTTCCACCGACTCCGCTTGAGCATCGTTTCAGAAAGTGACGCATCTGCTGGAACGTGCGCGCCGGGACATGGGCTCCACCAAGCTTCGCACTTCTCAACGCCATCACCACCCAACCAAACTGGCTCATGTCGCCACCGTCACCTGGTTGATATCGCCAGCCTCCATCGCTGCGGTTCTGAGCCTTCACGCAATAATCGACGCCCCGTTGGACGGCCGGCATCAAGCGTTGATCACCCGTCATGGCCATCGCTTCGCTCAACGCCAACAACGACATGCTGTGACAATACATCCGAGCAAAAAGTTTTGCATTGCCGGCTAAGTTACCATCATTCGATTGCTGCGAAATCAAATACTCAAGAGCGCGCTGGACGTTCTGTTTGTAAGAACCATCAAAGTGCGAATGGCCTCCCGCGAGCAGACTTAGCGTCGCCAACGCAGTGACGCCCGTGTTGGCGTCGCGGCCTGCTCCTTCGCGATCATGGCCAAACGTTTTCGTTTCTCGTCCGGCTCCCGTTCTCGCCGCGCTCCAACTGCCGTCGGATTGTTGGTTGGTGACCAGCCAGCCGAAAGCGGCCTTGACGGCCCGTTCGGTAATCACCGACCCGCCGTGTTTTCTAGCGACATCCAATCGATCTTTGGGGTCGCGCAGTGAGTAAATTTCTGGCAACGGTTGACCATCACCCAGCCGACGACGACGTTTCAAGACGTTCAGTTGCCCATTCTTTGCACCTCGCGTTGTCTGGCGAACAAAGGGCAACTCACTGGTGGCGTTGGCCAGCTGATCGTTCATCGGTTGGCTCCCGGCAAACCGTAGCCGATCAGTTGCTGGGGCAGGGCGAGCAATCGATTGCATTTTATCGCGGTCTGATTTCGCCACTTCATCAGTGGGCCTGGCGTTGTCAGCATCAGTGACCTGGGAATGAGGCTGGGGCTCAAGTGCCTCACGAGGCAGGTCGTCGCGTTCGAATGAGTCCTCGAAGTCAGGCATGTCTATCGTCTGCGGATCAGTTCGGTCATTGCGGCGAGCAACTTTGATCGCTTGAGCCTCCACGGTGATCGACTGTGCGGCTGAGATTGAGAAAGCATCCGACCTTGTCGTTCCATCAAATTCCGTCAACGACGGAGTTTCGCCAGCCGCGATCGGAGCCTCGAGCGGTGTCCGGGAGGCGGTTGTTTGATCATTGATGGACCGAGCCGTTCTGGGTGTTGGCTCGACGACAACCTCCGAGTCGATCAATGGTCGATCGAGAGGTTCGAGGTCTGGGGTTTCAATTGCTTGGTCAGCCACTTGATCCCATGGATCGACTTCGCCACGCTTCTGACGCTGGTCCGCGGGCGTTAAGTCAAACGATTCTCCCACTTCCTCGACCAAGTTCACCTTCATCGTCTCGGCAACGGCAACCGGGACGGGTTGATCGAAAATCATGTACGTCGCGTAAGCGTACCCCATCAACAAAATGTGAGCGATGAAGGAAAGGATGACGCATTTCCAAACGGGTCGCGAGTGCCCCCACTTGGTCATCGCCAGCACCAGCAACGAGATCGCAAGAATTCCAGACCCAACGAGCAACCAAACCTGTAAGCTGGCCGACAAAAATGTCGAAGGGGCGTTCGCCAACGCATCTGCGAAAATCGGATGGAACAACTTCATGATTCGACTCGGGCGGCGGTTCAACGGGTCATTGGTTCAACTGGCAACGGCTTGATCTTTTCACCGATACGTTCGGTCAATATTGGCGTAACTGGGCGACTCGCACCGGCAAATCGACGGCCACATCGACTCGTCGACAGGCGGCAATTACTTGAGCCACATCTTCGTAGCGGCTGTTGGCGTCGCCGCGAACGACCACGCCCAGCTTTTGGTATTGAGTTTTGGCAGCGGCAAGGTTGTTCTCAAGCTGTTGCAGGGAAACAACTTCTTGATCGAGCATAATCTGTCCGTTTTCAACCACGTTGATCACACGCTTTCTGGGCGCCGTCGTGAGTGCCTTCCCGTTGGCGACCTTGGGCAAGTTGAGCGCGATATTTCGTTCCGATTCACTCGGCTCGCTAAATTGTGTTCCAAGCATGAAGAAGATGATCAACAAAAAAACAATGTCGATCATCGGAGTCAGATTGATGGACGTTTGATCGTCTTGATTCAGTTTAAGCGGCATGGTTCTCGTTCCTTGCTTCAATCGAGATGTTCTGGCTGAGGTCGGCAAACGGGCGAAAGCTTCCGCCCAAAGTCACGGGTTACGCGGCCTTTTTCGTTCGCCGAGGCTTGCCGGCCCTGGATTCGGCAGACACCAGATTGATGACTTTCATTCCCAACGCATCAATCTCCATCACGTGCTTGTCGACTCGACTGCTGAAAAACAGGTAACCGATCAGCGCGGGGATCGCGACCGTCATTCCTGCGGCCGTGGTCAACAACGCTTGGCTGATGCCGGTGGCGATCAACGCTTTTGGATCAGCAACCCCCGGCCCGACCGATGCGATCGAGTCGAAAGCCTGAATCATTCCCAGTACGGTTCCCAGCAACCCAAGGAGCGGACATACCGTGGCGATGCCGTTGATCAGTCGCAGATACTTTCGCAACGAGTTCGATGCACGCTCGCCTGCATCCAGAATGGCTTGCTCGACTTCGATTGCCGGTCGCCCCCAACGCTCCATGCCTGCCTTGAAGACGTTCGCCACCGGACTGCCGTTGCGATCACACAGGACAATGGCCGAGTTCTGGTCGAGTTCTCCCTCGCGAAGCTGTTCGATGAATCGCTTTGTAAACGGACCCGGGATGACTCGCCCTTTCCGCAGACTAATAAATCTCTCAAACACGAATACGACCAGAATGAACGAACAGATACCGATCGGAATCATCAGCGGACCGCCCCCCATCAGAACCGGCAGCAATCTGCGCGGGCCATCAACAAACGAGCCCCCAGCCTGCGAGGCGGTGGCAGGGGGTTCGGCGTCGACATCTGGTGCGGATGCGACCGGCACATCAAACCCATTGGCGGGCAGATTTTCCTGAGCGCACGCCATGTCGCCTTGTAGAATCAACATTAACGTGCCCGTCATCAGCATTGATGACAGTCGCAGTGTTTTGGATGAGGCCGTTTTTGCCATTGCATTTCTCTCGCTAAGCTAACTGAAAATCAGTTTGTTTGTTGAAAAGTGAAAGTCGCTTGGTTTTGGTGTCTGGTTGTGTTCTGATCGATTAACGTTGTTTTTCTCGCTTGGCTTCAGCCGAGTCTTTTGCAGCAACGGATTGCAAGCGGACCAATCGAGCCTGCGCGTCGGCGGCCCATTCGCTGTCGGGGAATAGTTTGAGCAACTGCCGGTAGAGTTTTTCTGCGTGTTTCCAGTTTTCAAGATGCTCCTGACACTTTCCCGCCTGTAGCAACGCCGCGCTGCGCCATCGTGGATAACCAAAGATCGAATCGACGCGATAATAAGCGTGAATTGCAGCAACGTAGTCTTCCTGGTGAAAACGGATTTCGCCAATTCGCCATTGAGCGATCGCGGCCGTCTCCGTCGAGCCTCCACGGGGTGAATCAATCACTTGCAGATACCCACTGATCGCGTCATTCAGCAACCCGGCGTCCTCAAGCCCACGGGCCACAAAGAATTGGTATTCGTACGCGAGTGAAAAATCAGGATGCTCGCTGATCGCCAGTTTTGCGGTCGACGCGGCTTTCTGCCAGCTTTCGGATTTGGCGGAGCACTGAGCCGATCGCAGCAGGATCCATGGTCGCAATGTGGTCAGTTCGGCGGCCCGTTCCTTGTGCAACTGAGCAAAACGCTTGCCGGCTGATTGGAATTTATTCTGCCGGTACAACGATTCCGCCAACCAGTACGAGGCTCGATTTTTCAACGTTAAGTCGTCGGTTTTATCAAAGAGCTTGCGGAATGAGGCCGCCGCTTTCCCCCAGCGTTGTCGTTTTGCGTTTACCTGGCCCAGCAAAAAATCGCTGCGTTCGATAATCCGTGCGGGCGATTGCTGGTTGTGCCTGATCGAGCCGATCAATCTGGCCGCTTCGTCAAACTCGCGCCGACTGACGTGTCGGCGAGCAACACGGTAGGCGGCATCGGGCCAGTACTTACTTTCCGGAAAGTTCTTGACCAACTGATCAAATCTTTGATCGCGTTGGGGAGCGTCGTCTAGGTCTTCGCAAATCCATGCGGCTTGGTAGAGTGCTTCGGCGACGACACTGGAGTCGCTGGCAAGCGAGTCGGTTCGCATCGCTTGCTCGATCCACACATCGATACTTTCCCGAGCCTGTTTTAACGAGCCCCGAGTCCCGATCTTGTGCAGGGCGTAAGCGTGTCGCAATCTGGCCACCGACCCCGATGGCTGATCCGCGAAACTGGTGGCGACCTGAGCGTAAAGTTTTGCGGCCTGTTCAAATTTTTCGGCGGCCTCGAAACGTTTCGCTCGGGCGATACCCGCCTGAGCCGCAGCGGGGTGCGTTGGAAATCCGCTGAGTAGTTCATCGAACAGACGGTCTGCTGCTTCGTCGTCTCCCTGTTCCAGTTTCAGCCATGCAAGTTCCGCCAGGCTTGACGCCTGAGTGCGATTGTCCGCCATATCCGATTCTCTCAACGCGTCGTACCAAAAGTCAGGGTCGCTTTGGTCCGGTGAATCAAGAGCAAGCGACACGATCAGCGAAAGATGGCTCTCCTGATCCGGTGCAACGCTCTGTTTTATCAAGCGTTTGAACGATTCTCTGGCGTTCTGCCACCGTCCGGTTTGAGCGTAACAGAGAACCAATTCATGTTGAGCCGCCGTCGATTCGTTGTCCCAGCCCACGATGGAAAGGTAGGCTTCGTAATTCGCGATGGCCAAATCGTGTTTGCCCAGCGAGAATCGGGCCGTTGCCAAGGCAATCTGAACCAGTGTCGAAAGTGACTTCGGACCGCTTTCCGTCCGGAGTTCGTCTGCCGACGCCAACGATTGCAAAATGGTTTCGGCTTGATCAAACTGCTCCAAGCCAATCTTCCCCAAGGCGACGTAGTACGACCACGTTAGCCGTTGAACCTGGTGAGCGTCAGACGAATCGGGCTTCGTGTCAAGCAAAGCAGTGAATCGTTGAACGGTTTCGTCATACCGTTCGTTCTGGTACGCGAGCTGACCCAGCAGTTCATTCACCTGGGGGCGGAACGGGCTGGTCGTGTGTCGCGTCAGAAACGCTTCTGCCAGCTTGGATCCCGAAGATGAATCGCCCTCGTCGAACGCGTTGCGAAGCTGCATGAACATGGCATCGTCCACCAATTCATGGTCCGGAAATTCATCAATCAAGCGAGTCAACCATTGCTCGGCCTGCTGTCGATCACCGGCACGGGTTGCAGCGATCGCACCATCAAACCAAGCTGCGATCGCGATATCGCTGTCGACCGAATCGTAGTCCAGCTGACGAAAATGATCCAAGGCAAGCGTAAAGTTATCACGAGTCAACGCGATTCGCCCCAGCCAGTAATGGGCCTTGGTGTGGATTGCACGGTCGGTTGTCCGGTCAAACGACTCGACGATTGGAGTCAGCCGACTGAGGGCTTGATCGTTCCGGTCCGAGGCAAAATGAATGATACCCGACTCCAGCATCGCTGCATCTCGCAACGGGTTTTCGGGGTCTTGAATGATAAAATCGTAGAAGTTCAAAGCATCCGTTGCGTTGCCTTGAATCTGCAGGCTCCTAGCCAATCCGAACCGACACTGGTTGGCGATGTGACCACCCGGTTGGAGCCGTAATGCTGCTTCGAAAACTCGCTGGGCCAACTGAGGTTCGTCGCGAGTCAACCGCATCTCGCCCAGATAAGCCAACGCGAACTGCATCAATGAGTCGCCGGGGTATTCATCGACGTAGGCCTCCAACAGGCGAATCGATTGCGGAAACAGCTCCAGCCTCATCGCGGCCTCACCCATTCGAAACGTGGCTCGCGACGCAAACTCGCCGTTAGGTTGGCGGCCCAAATAGTTTTGCCAGGCGAGATAAGCTTTCTGGAATTCTTCACGTTGCATCAACGCTTCACCCAGAAAAAAATGAGCAATGTCCGCCTCGTTGGTCCCGGCGTGATTCTGAATAATCGCTTCGAACGATTCGGTTGCGTCGTCCCATTCACCACGCTCGTAGTGCCCGGCTCCCAATTGAAATGCTTGAGCCGCATCCTGCCCGATCGCTTGAGCCATCGTCGCGCAGGGGAGCACGATCGCCCCGATCAGGACGCAAATTGAGGTTCGAATTGTCCGAGTATCAAACATCAACGGGGCGTGGTTCCTGCTGTTGAAAAGTGCGCGGGGCGAGCGTTGCAATCCACACAATGCGCACGATCGTTAAAGTGAGTCATCGACGCGAGCTGCCGGGTCACTCGATCGGATATCGCTTGCTAGCAAGTCGGTCGCGGGAAGCCAGAGCGAGGCTGTGCCGATTAAACCGCGACGGAAACGTCGGCAACCTGGAGAAGCTGGGTATCAAATCGTTCGCCATCAAACGGGTTCGCCAAATCGCGCATCATCCGCCGGGCGGACGCGGCAAAATTGGGGAGGGCATGGAAAGCTGGGAACACACGGCGATCGTAAGGAGGAAGCGAAAAAAGAGGGAAAGGGAGGCAATCACAGGGAGGGCTCGAAAAAAGGGAGAGCGCGTCGACGTCCAAGCCGTTTTTTCCTTTTGCGCTTCATGAACCCACCGGGTGCGGGCGGAGCCTTCCACTCCCTGTGGTGACTGCATTGCCGCGAGAGCGCGGCTTCGTCCAAGCCTCGCGACTCAATCTCGCGTTTCAGAAAT
>CALFWL010000034.1 GCA_937928215.1 uncultured Pirellulaceae bacterium
CTGAGCCCCGCCTTTCTGCCCCGCATTGCCGCTGGGTTGACGCCTGACATGATCGTCACGCGCGATGTCGATGCAGCAGCGGACTTCATCCAGCAACATCAGACCGTCGTCGCCAAGAAGGCCAGAAGCTGTGGCGGCAAAGGAGTTTTTCGTATCAACGTCGAGGGGGGCAAATTCATCCTTGATGGTTTAAATCTCGAACGAACGGAGTTCAGTGCGGTTGATGACTGTTTGGGATTCCTGTTTGATCTCGACGCCGATCCGTTTCAGTTTGTCAGATATTTGCCTCTGAATCATCACGGTGACAAACGAATTCTTGTGGTGGAAAATGAAATTTACGGAGCCTACCTGCGAAAAGGGCCGGCTGGCAGTTGGATCCACAACGTCAGCTCGGGTGGAAACTATCAGCACGCGCTGATTACCAGTCGCGAACATGAAATCATCCGCAAAACGACTCCGCATTATCGGCGGTTGGGCGTGATGACATTGGGTTATGATTTTCTGATGGACGACGATGGTCGATGGACGTTGAGCGAAATCAACGCGGGAAATATTGCGGGCTATTCGCTGCTGGAAGAATTAACCGAAGAACCAATCTATCAACGCCTACAGAACGCGCTTTATAAATACGCCTCGAAGAACAGCAACAGGCAGCGTCTCAATGATCCACTTGAAAGAAAATGGCAATGTCTTGGCGGCCGAGTGCATCCGCAATTCCAAAGTCAGCCCAGATTCGCGGAGCAATCTTGAATGATGTCGTAATAGAAAAAAACGACCAATCATCCGAGCCGGCCGACAAATCAGCCGTTGTTGCTTTATTTATTGCGATCACATTGTTCTCTCTCGGCGCGCCGCTGGTTAAGTGGTTGATCCAGAACAGTGCCAATCTGGGGCTACACGGTAGCAATGCAATATCATTTTGTAACGTCTTGTTCGTTGGTAACCTGAGTGCGGCGGTGATCGTTCTTTCGTACTTTGGTGTCGGGCAGGTCGCTCGTGGGCTGAAAGTGACAACTTGGAAAACGCGCGCTCTGCTATTCGGCTGTGGATTTCTGGCGCTTTTTTCGCCGGCTCTGCTGGTGATTGCACTCCGGCACACGTCTGCGACCAACGTGATTCTACTTAGCCGGCTTGGTCCCGTCTTCTACGCAGTGCTGGGGGCGATTCTGAGCAAGCGATGCATTTCCACGGTGGAATGGGTTGGATATGGTTTTATCATTTTGTCATTGGGCGCGGTCACGATCATTGGCGAAGGCGGCGCGCTTAACTTCGGCGATCTGCTGGTTGTCGTAGCGGGGGGATGCTACTGCGTTTCCGCCATCGCCAATCGCTATGGATTGGCTCAAGCGGGAACGCCCGCGTTTGTTTTTTCCAGAAACTTCGTCGCCGCAATCGCGTTTGGGATTATCGCCTACACGCAGTTCGGTTGGTCACACTTTGCGGACCTGGTCCAGCCTCAGTTGTGGCTGGCACTCTTTGCCTACGCACTGGTGGCGATCGCGTTTGCACAGCTTGCATGGTTCTACGCGCTGGAACGAGTTAGCGCCGGTACGATCGGAACGATGTCGATCATCAGTCCCGCGACGGGCCTGCTGTTTGCTTGGTTGCTGGTTAATGAACACCCCAAATCCCAGCAATGGCTCGCCTTGCTATTGCTGCTAGTGGGCACTGGGATCGTCAATCTCCAGGCCATACGGGTGTACCTGCCCTGCGATTCGATGATCGAAACCTCTACGCCTGCCGGCCTCAAGGCAGTCCAGAAATAGCTTCCATCAGCGCCACTCGTGATCTCTGATTGACAATGCCAAGGATTAGTCAGCGTGTCGAAGCACGCGGCGTCCGTATAACTTTTGGACGGGACGGTTGTTGCCTGAAATGATCCTGCGGAATTTTTCGATCTGAGCTTTCGAAAGTTCGATCGGGTTTGTCAATACAAACCATTTGACGCCTTCGGTGCAGGGCGGGGTCGTCAGCGAACCATCGTAGGCAACGTATTGCCGACTGGCAGGCAGCAACGATACAGCGTTGAAGACCGATTCGTATTCCAGTTGTTTATTCGTTTCGGTCGGCAGGTAGTTCCAGATCGCGTCAAGCGCCAAGTTGGCTTGGCCTTGGTGGATGAAGACGCCGACCACTGCGATCTGGCCGGCTTCCGAGCGATGCACCAAATGGACTTCCATGTCAAAATGTTCGCCATTGACTGTGTGTTCGCTGGGCGAATGAAAATGAAACTGCTTGAGCCCGAAGGTTGTGGCCCCCACATGCAGTAGACTTCCTCGTTCTTCCGTTTCTTTAATCGTGTGTCCGTTGTAAACCAGCACAATCTTCGCCGGATGGTAGTCGAATGATAACGGAGGCAATTGGGTGGATTGGGTGTCACCGATATTGATTGGTGACTGACGCCGACCGTTCTTGGCCAGCACGTATTGAGGCGTCAGATCGCCCCAATGGTCGGGGCCGGTTTGGCCTTCGTATGACCACTCGGCTGAGTGAGAACGCTCGACTTCATGAAAGTAATGATGATCGTTACTCATCACGTCAGGCGAAGTGATTTGACTCGCAGGCTCCCGTTCCAATTGTTGAGGCGAGTCCGGTGCCCCGCAGCCGCCCAACAGCAGAGGAACCGCCAGCAGGAGGGGGGAAATCGAGAAGAAAGAGCTGCGACGAAGGAGCATTGGTTTCCAGTACAAAATAGAGTTGGCCTTCCCCACTACTCAGCACTCGCCAAGAAATCAATGTCGGATTTGAGTATTCGAAACCCACGTAAGCACCCGTTCATAAGTTCCTTGATGTTTCTATTCCAGATGACGTGTGATTAACCGTGGTTTTTACTGGAGTTGTGTCAGTTTACTTGTAAGTGGGTGCTTAATTCATCGCTTAATCGACTCGCAAATCCGCAGGCATTGCCTGTTCCTCATCCGTTTTTGCGTGGCGATTTGTGCCAGCTTCTACCGGCGTTTACCATTCACAAAACGCGATCAAGTTGGCGATGCGGCAGATAGTGGCTGCAATCACCAGCGTTGGCTACCGCCTACAACGAGGCAGATGTTCGGTCACGATGACGTGTTCACATTCGTTTTTCAAGTCTTCCTTGTCCATCAAGCTACCGTACCAGTTAGCGCCCGGTAGTGATGTTATTCCGTGCAAGATCAAGCTCATGATTGCAGTTAGCACAGCGATTGTGAAAATCCGCGACCCATGCGGGAGATCGAATTCGGTGGAAACAAGCAGCGCGAAAATAAGCGTCGCCAGTCCGCGTGGGCCAAACCAGCCAAGAAAAATTGTGGTTGACGGCTGATTTTTCATGCCGATCAATGCAATTCCGACAGGAAGCAGGCGGACGACCGTAAGGCTCAAGGCCGCGTAGTACCAATCGTGCGGTTGTGCGGCAGAAAGCGTCGGCATGACCAGCGTCGCCCCAAACAGCAGAAACGCCACCATCGAAAGCAGCGTCCCCTCGCCTTCGCCAAACTCCTGAATCCTTGAACGTACCGATGTCGTACTACAACCTACTGCGAGGCCAGCACAGAACGCGGCTATAAAACCATTTCCGCCAATCGCCGTCGCGCCAGCCCAAGCCAACACCGGGATCGCGATACCGGAGAGCTTCAAGTATCGCTCCGACGTCCATCCGCGCCCAAAGGTCGTTTCCAACAAACGACCGCCCAGCCCTCCGGCGGCGATTCCAACAAGCGGCCCCAACGATAGTTGCAACGATAAAAAATGTAGCCAAGTGGTCGCGGAATCCACCTTGACCTGAGCATCGGCCAGCGACGCAAACAGCAGTACGATGGGCACAGCGATCCCGTCATTGAGTCCGCTTTCGACGTTTAAAGCCTGCCGAATTCTCTGCGGCACACGCTCGCTTTCGACGACCGCTTGCCCTAACGCCGCATCGGTCGGTGCTAACATCGCCGAGAGCAACGTCGCTTCCCAAACTGACCAAGCGGGAAACAACAGCTTCGCGATAACCGCGCCCAGCAGGATGGTAAGCGGCATGCCAATCCCCAGCAATCGCACCGGAAAACCGAGCTCGTCCAGCAGCACTCGCGCGTTAATCCGGGACGCATCGGTGAACAGCACAACGACCAGCGTTAATTCCGCAACGTGTTTAAGCAATTCGCGCGCGTCAGAATGAATTGAGCTAGTCAGCGCCGTTGATATCAGCACTCCAGCGGCGGCAAAGACGAGCGGCGCTGTCAATGCAATTTTCGGGATCAAGTTAGAAACGGTCGCGTAGGCCAACACCAGCAAGGCTAACATGAGCAGCAGATGAGTCATGAGAAAAAAGCCTTCCAAGGACGCGACTTCATCTTGAGAATCGCGAAATCATTTACTGTTGTTGCTGGCTTCGGCTGTCCTGTGGAAAACCGAGCACCGGTGCTTCCAACGCCAAAAGATTGGACACTAATTTCCCACTCGGCTCCATGACACCATCCTAAAACAAATTCGCTGACAGGAGCAGACCCGCGAGAGCCGCACGGTTCGTTGAGAAATGTCACGCAAAATCTGACTTGAGCAGCCGTATGCCAAACAACTGCGGCAACCATGTTGACAGAAAATCACCAAAGCAATAATTTGGATAAACGTGTCGCCTATCTGATTACGGAAGGGGGCGTATGATCTTGAATTTGCACTGGCAGCCGATGCGTTCGCGTGGTGATGTATAACAGTCTTCAGTAGTGGGAAGAAAAATGAGCGCTATAAATGCAGGTGAGCTAATCAACTTGGTTCCAACCGGCGAAGAGAAAGTGCCGACGGCGATTCTGCAAACGGAGCGACTGAAAGTCGTTCGGCTCACATTGCCAGCGGGAAAAGAAATTCCAGAACATCAGGCGCAGGGCGAGATCACGGTTCAGTGCCTCGCGGGCCGAGTCGATTTTTTCGTCAAAGGCGAACCACGGGCAATGAGTCCGGGGCATCTGCTGTTTCTTGAACCGGGCGAGCCTCATGCACTCAATGCGATCGAGGATTCCGTGATGCTGGTCACGTTGGCAATCATCGACCCGAGCAAGAAAATTACTGAAATTGATCTACAATAATTCGAGGTAGCGCACCGTGAAGCAAGCGATCCGGGGATACCATCAAGATGCCCAATCGCACTGGGTGGCCCAACTTGATTGCGGCCATTTCCAACACGTTCGCCATGACCCACCGCTCGTCTCACGACCTTGGGTAACGACAGAACAAGGTCGCGAAACGATGATTGGATTCGAACTGGACTGCAAGAAGTGCGACGAGGGTTTGCCTAAGGACACTATTTGCCCACTGGAGAAATGATGCTGACGAGGCAACCATTGGCCTCGCGCGTAGGCGACGGTCAAGCCGCAAACAACATGCTTTCCGACCATTGCACGGATGCCTGCCGGCCTCAACGCGATCTCTTCGAAACCGACTTAGTTCGACTTTCGCACTTTTTCAGAATCTCGCTATGCGAAACCTGTTTTTATCAGGGAATCGCTGACTCTTGGCTCGAAAGCGGCTTATCAGAAATTGCCAAAAACGCGAGTAAAATCAATTTCTGCGAAAGTCGAACTTAGGAACCGGAGTTGAATTCACCTTTATTCGCACGTGACCGGCTCATTTTGTGGTGAGGTGGCGGAATCTTTTTTACCTGCGAACCGTTCCCCGACCGCCGTTTGATCGACGATTCGATTGCGTGCCTTAAATCATTCGGCTGGAATGGCTTCGATACGACATCATGAATACCCTGTTGAGCTGCTGCGGCAACGTCTTGTGAGCGAGGAAAATTCAGAACTAAAGAACTCGGAGCATCTGGTAGTTTCGACTGCAACCATTCGATACGGTTCAGCAACGCCTCGCTGAAAGAATTTGCATCGATGCAAACGGCAGAAACCAGATCAACGGTTTCTGGGTCAAACGTCGCCCGTTCGGCCCAACAAGAACTCCAACCAAAAGAGTCCAAAACATCACGAAGATACTCGAATTGAGTCTGATCGGCGGCACTAATCGCGACCAGTATCTCACGCGTCGATTCCTGATCTTTTTCACTGCAAATCAATGTGTCGTCCGCGTCTGAGGCGGTGCGGGGTTGGTGCCAGAGTGTAATCCCGTCAGCAGCCAGTTGTTGGGCGAACTGTTCGAATCGCCCGGCCCACTGATGCCAGTAAATTCTGCGGACTCCAGGCCAAGGAACGTCAGACCTCATTCCACCTTCGCACCAACTGCCCAACAGTGCGACGACAGGTGTTGTGGGCTGATTCGCTTGGATTTTTTCGACAAGCTCAGCCGAAACTTGATCCGGTCGCGACTGAGCCAACACGATCAAATCAAAACTCTGGTCCAACATCGGTTCCAACCGATCAATTGGAGTCAGCGTCACGGGCGTCAGAAATCGGGCAACGATGCCTTGAAACTCGTGGTGCCAATAATCGCCGCTAATCAAAACGCGTAAGTCGTTCATCGCTCCCTCCGTGCAACCGCGACAGTGTTTTTTCTGACAGTGTTTGATCTAAGCCAGATTATGGTCGAATTCGGTGATCGACTTCCATGCTGATTCCGGGCTTTCTGACTGCCTGAGTTCTTCCAAAAATTCATCTTGCTGTATCAAACGACTGATACGCGACAAAAGCCGCAGATGCATCGCCTCGCTCATTGAACCGATCAGAAAAAAAATATCGGTCAACGCACCGCGAGGCCCTCCAAACGGGATTCCGGTGTATGTGATTCCCAAAGCCAGAAATGGCTCACCCATAATACCCGGAATCGGTCGACGCGGGTGCAGCAGAGCAACACCGTTGTCCAGTGCCGTCGGATGCAACTCTTCACGACTACGTAACGCGTCAGCCATCTTGTTGGGTTCCCACAGCCGACCGGTTTGAGCCGTCAGTTCACAGATCTTAACGATGACGGATCGCTTGGTCTTCGCGTTCAGCGGCACAAAAATGCACTCGGGCTGGAGCAGTTCGCCAATTTCAAACGGCTCAGAACTACGTTTCTGGTCTTGAAGGTCCAACACACGATCGACTTCGTCCAGCTCACGCTCGTCCGAAGCTCCAATTTTACTTTCGAACCATTGATGAATTTCGGCACGCGAGTAACGCCATTCCCCACCGATCCGCCGACCTGGCAAGCGACCACGATCGGTCATGCGACGCACTTGGTCCGGCTGCAAATGCAGAAAATCTGCCAGCGACATTAAATCGAAATCTTCTTCAGGCATGGGATCGGCAATCAGGTTGAACGAGCAAACTCAAAATTGATCAAGCTCAATTCCGAAACGTTGATAGCTTATCTTTGCATGTAGATCGGATCATCGCTAGGGATTCGTCTTGACCGAGAATCCCGTTTCAACAGAATCACTCTCGTTCGACAGGAAGTCGGATGCGATTAAAAACTAAATGTGATGGCGATCGCCGGGCAAGGAGGCCTTGTGGATACCCAGTTACTTTCGTCCGGCCATGGAATTCGGCTGGCAGATATACTCACCAAGGCGACGTTCATCGGCGTCGATGACGTGATTGCGACATCGTGTTGTGGCCATTGGAGTGATTGCCAGACGGACGACCTGTTCGTCGCAATCGTCGGGCCGGATCACGACGGGCACGATTTTGCTCACGAAGCCATCCAGCGTGGCGCACGAGCGATCGTGACCGAACGCTTGCTGGCGGTTGATTTTCCTCAAGTGTTGGTCACCGACACTCGGCAGGCCTACGGAAGCATCTGCCACGCACTTGGTGGCCAACCATGCGACCACCTGACCACCATCGGTGTTTCCGGCACTGATGGAAAAACGGTCACGGCTCACTTGATTCGCTGCATCCTTGCTGCCGCAGGCAAGCGAACCGGGTTGGCGTCGTCCATCGAGGTCGACTTAGGAGCCAAGCAACATGCCGTGCCGTCTACCGATTTCAACGCTCCAACTCTAGCCAGCCAACTGGCTCAAATGGCGATCAATGGTTGTTCCCACGCAGTCGTTGAGGTTCCCAGTGAGTCGCTCGCTCAACACAGCATTGCCGGCG
Organism: uncultured Pirellulaceae bacterium; assembly: GCA_937928215.1. Lineage (GTDB taxonomy): Bacteria > Planctomycetota > Planctomycetia > Pirellulales > Pirellulaceae > Mariniblastus. Next base: position 7,983 of record CALFWL010000034.1, read on the forward strand.
TCAACTTTGACGTCAGCGTCCTGACCAATATCCGCCGGGAAGGCATCGCCGAAACGGGATCGTTCAGAAACTATCGGCGAGCCAACTTGCGGATGCTGGAAAGCCTGAAGCCGTCTGGCCTGGCGATTTTGAATGCAGACGATCCAGTTATCAACGGCTGTCTGGAAAAAATCGAATCTCCCTACCTGACGACCGGGATCAAACAAGAAGCAGAAGTCACCGCCAGACTGCTCGAACGAACCCGATCTGAGCAAACGTTTCTGCTGATCGCTGGAAACGAATCAGTTCCCGTCAGAACGTCAATCATCGGAGACCAACACATTCATAACTGCCTCGCAGCAGCGGCCACGGGGCTTTCGCTGGGAATCGATCTGGCAACCATTGCAAAAGGTTTGGAAAACGCTGGCCCGCTGCCCGGTCGATTGGAACGAGTCGAATGCGGACAGCAGTTCAGCGTCTGGGTCGATGCGGCAAGCACGGTCGGACAATTGGCGAACGCTCTGCGAACCGTCCGCCAGGTGACTTCAGGGCGAGTCTGGTGCATCTGTTCGATCGACGACCAGCAGAGCCCAGAACTTCGACGACGACTTGGAGAAGTCATCGACCGAGCCTGTGATCAGTCTGTGATTACTCGATCTGCTGTCGATTCGGTGGTCGACTACGAACCCGTGCATCAGATGCTGGATGGCTTTCGCAATCCGGGCGACGCGGAATTGATCCCAGATCGTTTTCGGGCCATCGAGTGGACTCTTGCAAACGTTAAGACAGGTGACTCCGTCCTTGTCACCGGCTGTGGAGAACGACCGTTTGCAATTCTCGGTGACGAAAACTGGACCGTGACCGATCGCGATGTCTGTCAGGCATGGCTGTACGACAACGCAAGTCT
>CALFWL010000035.1 GCA_937928215.1 uncultured Pirellulaceae bacterium
ACTCGGACTCGATTGGCCATCTCCAGCATGGCTCGACCGTTCTGCATCTCAGCGCTGGCGTACCCGAACGCTGACATCATCGCGCCAAGCACGATCAAAGTCATCGTGAGCGCGATCAGGATCTCGACCAGCGTCAGACCAGCGCGGGCACGTTTGAGAACGGGATGCGGGGTGTGGAATGAAATCATGTGAGAGGATGCTCCGGTCGAGCGAACCAGCGGCGCCGATTTTCGGCAAGGGTGGTTCGAAGAACTTGGAAAGATGAAAAGAGGAGGGACTGAAAAAGGAATCCATTATGGCGCGATCAATGATCTGAAACGACCCGAGTTTTCGGTTCGTTCAGCGGCGGGATGCCTCGTTCCATTCCATCTTACCGGGCGGTTGGCCCGACGGGCGGATGGAACGCGAATTTTCGGTGAAAAGAGCTCTCATTCCCGAAGAATTGGTCAGATCCGAGCCGACTTCTTTCGCCTTCAGCAATGGACATTTTCGAGGGTTTCGGCGAACCCGGTGTCTTCGGTTGCGTACCAAATCGCCTGCTGTGAGCGGTATGACTCGTACCAGCGGTACGAATTGCCCAGTTTCAGGCCGTCAATCGGCTGGCGTCGTCCGCAGGTGAGGGAATTGCTTCCCGCAGATTTCTCGGGCGCTTACACTGGGGGTTGTCAAACTTGATTCATCAAGTCGGGAGGGGTAAGGCTCCGTCCGCACCAACGCATTGATCCAACAAACAGGGAGGGTAAGGCTCCGTCCGCACCAAGTTGTTAATCCAGCAGGGAGTGGAAAGCTCCGTCCGCACCTCATTGCGAACCAAACGTAAAACCGCCGAACGTGGCTCGGGCGGAGCCTTGCCCTCCCGAACGTGCCCCTCCCAGCCTTCCCGAACACTTAATCATCAGCAGTTTTGAGATTTGCTATGAAACTCTATCGTTCCAATATACCCGTTGGCTGGCGTCCGCGATGGCACGTGGCAGTCATCGTTTTCGCATTCGCGTGCGTGTCGTTGGTTGACGCGGGTGTCCACGGTCAAACGACCGAGGGGACAAAGAAGAACCTAGAACAAGATTCAAAATTACAATCGGCCGCAGCGAAAGATGAATCACTTTCGTTGCAGCGAATGGTTGCTGATGCCGTGTCGGCTCAAGCGGACGGCGAATTCAAGCGTGCAGCGGGATTGTGGCTGCAAGTGCTAGATGAGAATGTTGCCCCGGTTGTGAAAAGCAAAGCTCATTTCAATGCGGGGCTTTGTTATTCTCAGTTGCGAAATTTCGAGCAATCGATCTTTCACTTTAAGAAAGGCCTTGAAGTCGCAACACCGGAATCGGCAGCAGAAGTTCCTCAAGCGTTGTTCTATCTTGGCTACGGTCAATTGGAGTTGGGCCGGATGTTGCAGGCCCGCTTGGTGGACGTTACGAGTCAGGAAGAATCAAAACAGCAGAAGCAGCGAGCGATGGAGTTGTTAACGACCAGCTCGCAGACGCTTGGTCGGTTGCAGCGACGGTTTCCCAGTTTCGCGGGTGCCGATCAGGCGGCGTTTTTTCAAGCGAAGGCGTTCGAGTTGCTGGAAAGGCTGGACGAAGCAGCCAAGTCGTATCGAGCCGCTCTCTCGTTTGACCAGCCTGCGTTTGCGTTCGATGCTCAGTTCGGTCTAGCGGGTGTGTTGCAGAAATTAGGTCAACCTAGTGAAGCATTGCAGCAATACCAGTCGCTGATTGCTCAGGCCGATCAGTTGTCAGCTGAGCAAAAACCCTTGTTGGTCGAAAGCCAGTTTCGGGCGGCTGAAGTCTTGATGAAATTGGGTGATACCCGTCGCGAAAGGGGTGACGATGCATTGGCTGCGAATGATTTTGCCAACGCGTTTGAGCTTTACGAGCAAGTGGCCAACCAAAACGAGAATGCTCAGTTGGTGCCCCTGGCGATGTACGGGGCGGCATGGAGCAAGTTAAGTGCCGCGGTTGGAAAAAGTCAGCCACTTGCTGCCAAGGAAGCGGATAAGTGGTTTACGCGCCTGATCGAAACGTACCCGCAACATGAATTGGTTGCCGACGCGATTACCGGACGCGGTTCGGCTCGACGGTTGTCAGGTCGGCTCGCTGAAGCCACGAAAGACTTGAGTGACGTGACCACCGAATCAACCAACGGAGCCGCTCGAGAAGACGCTCGGTTGGAATTGGGGCTGGCTTATGTGAAACAGGCTCAGTGGGCGGATGCGATTGAGGTGTTTGAAGCACTTGTCAGAGATTTCCCTGACTCACCTGCTGCGGGTCGCTATCGATACGAGCTCGCTTGGGCACTCAAGTCCGCGACTCCAGCTCAAGACGAATCAGCGTTGGAGCAGTTTGCGGCGATTGCACGATCCATGCCCGACAGTCCGTTTGCTGCCGAGGCTCATTTCCATTTGGGTTCGGCGGACTACGAAGATGGTAAGTATGAGTCGGCCATCAAGCAGTTTACGATCGCGGCTCAATCAGACCTTCCCGATCGAGTGCTCGAACGAGCCAGCTACCAATTGGCGTGGGCCGAATATCGACTTGAGAACTATGACAACGCTGCGGACCAATTTGAACGACAGCTGAAGGTGTTTCCGGCTGGAGCGTTGGCGACCGATGCGAAAGTGATGTTTGCCGAGTCGCAGTTTCAACAGAATAAGCACTCGGACGCGTTGGAGGCGTACTTGGTGGCCAAGCCGGCGGTTGACGCAGACGGAAACATCGATCCGAAAATGCAAATGCTGACCGCGTTGCATGGTGCTCAAAGCGCAAACGAATCGCAACAGCTTGACGAAGCGATTCGATTCGCTATGCCTGTGACCGAAGCTGACATCCCCAAAGCGTATCAAGCCGATGCCTGGCTGGAGATCGGAATTGCTCAGGCTGGCAAAGGTAATCAGGTGATTGCGATGGACGCGTGGCAGAAAGCGGTTACCAGCCTGTCGGTGACTGGCGCGAGAGCCCGCTGTCTGCTGGGGGAAGCATTGGCTCGACAGCAGCAGTATCAGGATGCCTTGAACCAGTACAAATTGGTGTATTTTGGTTTCGGAGGTGTCGAGGCGGAGGATGACGTTCGGCCATGGCAGGCTTATGCGTTGTACGAAGCGGCTCGATTGAATCAGTCGCTGTGCCGTGACGCGGTCGGTCCGGTCTTAAGGCAGCGAATCGACGAATCGATCGGTCAGTACGAACGGTTGCTGTCGCATTATGGCGACAGTGACATGGTGGTCGAGGCGAAACAACAAATTGCGAAGTTGAAAGCGTATTGACGGTTGTTGATCCTCGAAACCCAAAACGTTCGATCAAAGGGCGACGCCGACTGGATTCTATTTTGATGGCCTCACGCAACGGCGCGAAGCTCGCAAAGGGTCTCGAAGCATAACCTTGGCGTCTTGACGCCTTTACGTGGGCCTAGATTCAGGTCAATAGTGCACGTGTTTGTTTTCAGGTTTGCACTTAACATATGAGTCCTCCTCGCCTGATTTTGCAGCTGATGTACCTTCTATGAACTTACCTCCACGTTTAGCCATTTCGATGGGCGATCCTGCCGGGATCGGTCCTGAGCTTTGCCTGCGTTTACTTGCTGACACGTCTGTTGCAGGGATCTGCACTCCGATCGTGTTTGGCAGCGCGGCGTTGCTTGCACGAGTCTCACAGCGTTGCGATTTGCCGATGCTCGGTCGGGTGCTCGCGGTAGCGGATGGTTTGAAACAACTGGATGAAGTCAACCAGCCTGCGGTGTTTGATTGCGGGTCCGGCGACGCTGACTTGATCCAACCCGGTGTCATCAGCGCGACAACAGGAGCTCAGTCATTTGATTTTGTGACTCGATCGATTGAAGCCGCATTGGGTCAGCATGTTGCCGGAGTGGTTACGGCTCCGATCAACAAAGAGGCTTGGCAGGCGGCCGGGATTACTTATCCTGGCCACACGGAACTGTTTGCCGAACGTGCAGGTAGCGATGAATTCTGCATGATGATGACGGCCCCCGCCTTCAGTTGCAGTTTGGTGACGACTCATGTTGGTTACGCCGAAGTGCCGACGCAATTGACGACCGAGCGAATCATGCAAGTGATTCAGTTGACGAACATTGCGTTGAAGCGAAATGTCGGCCGACCTCCCAGACTGGTCGTATTGGGTTTGAACCCTCACGCGGGTGAGCACGGGTTGTTTGGCAATCGAGAGGAAGAGCGAATCATCGAACCGGCCGTCAGGGAAGCGATCAGCCAGGGAATCGACATCGAAGGCCCGATTCCTCCGGATACCGGATTCATCGAATGGCGTCGCCAGCAGACCGATGGATACATCTGCATGTATCACGACCAAGGCTTGATTCCGTTCAAGGCGTTGAACTTTGACACGGGAGTCAACACGACTTTGGGGCTGCCCATTATCCGCACCAGCGTTGATCATGGAACGGCATTGGATATTGCTTGGCAGGGGAAGGCGGACGTTTCCAGTTTGATCGCCGCAGTGGAATTGGCGGCGAAGCTCTCTTCCAATTCGGAGGTCGGAGGTCGGAGTTTGGAATAGGTGTGAGGTGTTCGGTGTTCAGGTGTGAGGTTCGGTGTCTCAAATCTCAGGTTTCAGGTTTTTAGAGTTCCGAATTCCGACCTCCGAATTCCGACCTTCTTTCCTCTTACGCTGCGTTCTTCCTAGCGGTGGGAGCGTCGCTATCTAGGGCTGAGCGAACTCGTTCCAGTTGTTCGACAGGCGATAGAGCTAGTACCGCAACCAGTAATTGTCATGCCGCCACGGCGATTGTCTGTCTATTCTTCTCATCCTGCCAGAATTGCCTCCATGTTTTTGGCTGCTTTGCAGGCTTGGCATCTGTTGGCCGACCGGTGTAAGTCCATTGAAATGGACTGGCAAACGTCCCGTTGAAGTAATCGATGAACGTCTCCAGTCGTGATCTCAACTCGTCGATCGACGCGAAACTGCCATGCCTGACTGCTCGCCGGTTGACGATCCCGAAAATG
>CALFWL010000036.1 GCA_937928215.1 uncultured Pirellulaceae bacterium
AGCGTTTGAATTCGATTCGTCACTCAAGCGATCGCCGTGTCGGTGACGCGAGTATCCGTTCGGTCGTAACGGACCGCGATCTGCTGGCTGAGCGTTTCCAGTGAGCCACCGTATCGCTGGGTGAATAGCAGACTGCCTGACTCAGGGCCAGTGACCACGACGCGGTTGGTCACGATCCCGGGCATCAAGTTCAGTTGCGATGTTTCTCCGTCCAATTGCAGTTGACTGTCCGGGAAGAACCATTTTCGCTGCGTCAGTCGCCAGCCATCCTCATTCGACTGCAACTCAATGCGCGCCTTGGCCGGGAACGGACCGAATGATTTCTGAGCAAACACGATCAGCGGTTCACCCGTCGGTTGGCCATAGGAAGGTTGCAGCCTCGCTCGAATCGGATCGACCAATACACTTCTCAACCATGCGACACGTCGCTGCGACCAGCGAAACAGAATCAAGCAAATAGCGAACAAGATCAGGTTGATGATCGTCGCGATGAACGGGCTGTACGCATAAATCGCGATCAGGCCGGCACAAAGAGTTTTGTTGCCCGCTTCCAACAGAGCGTCGACAAAGGGAAACGGCGTCAACCAAACCATCACCTCGCAAAAGAACTTGACGCTGTTGATGACCAGAATGTTGATGATCGCCGCGACCGACAACAACGCGTCCGTTGTGAAACTGAAGAATCCCATGTTCACAACTTGAAACTCGGCCATCGCAACGTCGGGTGATGATTCGGTCGATCCCGCGTACCAACGGATGATTAGAATCGTGATGATCGCGGCGTAGGTTTCAATCTGATCAATCGCCTGAGCCATCGGTTTACTGACTTTGGTCAGTCGAGGCAACGAAGTCAGCAGGGTCAATCCAACAAAAATCCACAACACCAACGGATCGTTTAGAATTGCGTTGTCGCTGAGGAAAGCGTTGCCTGGGATCCAGTCGGCACCAAACTGCGACAACAACGCCAGACAGGCGATCCCAAAAAATGGCGATAGTGCGATCGGAGCCATCGGGCCCAACCACTCGGCTACGCTGGTCGATTGGCTCAACCCTTCCAAAGCCGCAACGCGAGCCATGTCGCTGGCAGGAAGTGGGTTTCCGGAAAGATTATCTCCGACGTATTCGTTCAGCTGTTCGTCCAGATTCAGCGGTAGGTCCGGAATCTGTACAGGAGGAGCCGACGTCTGGTACGCGCCTAGGCTGAACGTGCAAAGCAGGATCAAGACCAAACGCAGGAGCAACCGCTTTCGTGAAGTAAACTTGTCAAACTGCATGTTCGTGCCAGTGAGTGGAGTGAGTGAGGCCAGCGGAGAAACGAAGGTTACCGCACTGTATACTAAATGCCACGCAATATTAGACGACGGCAACGGCATGTTTTTTTTCGCCTTCTTTCAGTGGCGATCAATTGTACGGTATTTGATTTTGCCAATCGATTCCATTCGCATTTCGCTCGGTTTTCGTCGTCCTCGGCGACGCGGGACATTGTTGTGGTGGGTGGCTTCAACGAAAAACTGGCGGTGCGTTGGTGAGCGGTAACCGATACGATAATTGCTTCTCGATCCGATATCGATCACTTAATCTTCCAAGCCTGTGTTGCCGAGTTTACCAATCGAATGACATCCGCCGTTACCGAAATGACCAAGTCAACAACAACTCACTACCGCGCGATCTACGACGAAGTCATCGCCAATGAGCCTCGCTACAACCAAGCCGAAAACTCGCCCGGTTTTCAGGTTGTGGTTCGCAACAGTGAGTCATTAAAAATGTTGTTGGGGCGGACACTGGATGTCGGCTGCGGCGTTGGATTCGTGGTCGGGCATCTGACCAACCCGATGTATCAGCTTCATCCGTTTGGCGTCGATATCAGCGACGAAGCCATCAAGCGAGCCCGGCAACGTTTGTCGTTCATTCCTCATGTTAACGCTCGGTTGCAAGTGATTGAGGATCAGACGCTTCCGTTTGAAGATGATTTTTTCAGTCTGGTCACGTGCTTTGATGTGCTGGAACATCTGGACCTCGACGAGATCGATGCGACGCTGGCTGAGATTTCCCGTGTGCTACGGCCCAGTGGTTTATTCATCGGTTCAGCATCCTGTCGCAAAGCGGGCATGATCGACAAGTTCGGAGACAACCTTCATCGGACCGTGCGTTCACCGGACTGGTGGATCGAACGAACTCAGCCTGACCGAGCCGAATATGAAGGAACGGAAATGCAGATCACAATGTGGAAACGAAAAGATGTCGAAGGCGCGGAGCCTCTATTCCCCGCAGCCGACGAAGTCAAAACGCTGTTCTCGCCGGTGGCCGATCAACCAAAACGGAACGATCCGCCGAAACCCGAAACGAGCGCTCAAGCGATTGACTCAAAAGCCAGCCAGCCGCCGGTCGATGTCACAGATCCTCATAACTCCGCTCAGCTGTATCAAGAGATTTACGAACAGCACCAATGGTACGGAAACGCGCACGAGGATCGTTGTCCGGGCGTTCGTTTGATTCCCGAATATCAGGAATGGATCCAGAGCCGCGTGCTTGACCTAGGTTGTGGCCGAGGCCACACGGTGGAAAAACTTCGGGAACTGGGGTTCGAGGCGGACGGTATCGACCAGATTCAAATCCACCCCGACATGCAAGTCGGTGATATCTCCAAGCCTCTCAATGACATGGAGCGATACAACAGCGTGACCTGCATCGATTGTATCGAGCATTTGTATGAGGAGCAGGTAATCGGTTTGTTCGACAACATGAAACGGGTCGAACGTCAGGCGTTTTCAATTCACAACGGTCCGTCGAACGACACCGGTCAAGAACTGCACGTCAATCGCTTGGACTTCACTGAGTGGCATCGTTTGATCAGTCAACATTTCGACATCGCCGCCGCGCTTAAAATTCACGACCAACAGATGCTGTATCTGACGAAAAGGAAAGCTGGCGAGGTTTAGGCTGGGACCGCATGACCGACCGGTTTTGGGCCGCATGTCGTCTTTCTGGCGACATCAAAACGAGGCAACTCCACCCCTTCAGCGCCCGAACTCTGCTTCAACGCGATGTCAAACTAATATTTGTTATGCCCCGTTTGTGTGCTCGGTCAGCACGTCCGTGATCCTGACGAATCGCTGATCATCCGGATATTGAGCAAGCCATTCGAGTAAGGTCTTTCCATCGTCGGTGAACGGTGCGTCAACATCAGCATTATTGTCCAAAAGCAAGCGAACAGCATCAAGATGCCCGTGGCCACTAGCACAGTACAAAACGGTGTGGCCGCGCTTGTTGGTAGCATTGACGTCGGCTCCGTGATTGATCAATAACCGAACAATTTCCGTATCACCGTTACGTGCCGCATGATGGATAGGGGCGTCGCCTCGGCCATCAATCCATGTTGTCAATTTCGGATGATGATCAAGCATCGACCGAACGCGGGGGCCATCACCAAAAAAAAGTGCCGCGAGAAATTGTCGCGAAAGATCATCAGCCGGGCGTACGTGTGCGTCGAGCGCGCCATATGTAATGAGCAAGCCGACAATTTCTTTGTTGTCAGGTACTTCGCCTGCGTAGTGCAGTACATAGCCATCGTGTGCAGACAGGTCAGCACCGGATTCGATCAGGAAACGCACGACATCCGTATGACAACAAAGGGCTGCGTGAAAGATTGGCCGCCATTGATGTATGTCATCAGCGTCCATCAGTGATGGATCATCCGCTACCAATTTGCGGACAGTCTCGAGATCGCCCTCGCGGCAAGCGTCGTGAATTGTCATCGCCATAGGAAACCTTGAGGGGCATAGCGGCAGGGATCACCGGGTGCGAAGAAACAGCTCTCCACTTCAAACCCACATGGTTGAACACTACGGTTCATCCGTTTGTTATCTGGCGTGCGCAGCGTGAAACTTAGTTTTCCAAGCGAAAAAATGCTACCCAATCATTTTGATAGCCTTCGAGTAGTCTAAATACCTGTTTAGTTAGAATCATCTCGCATTCTGGGTCGAAAGCCAGAAATGGATACATTATGGCGTGTGGTGTGTAGGCCCAGCTCATGAAATCAAAGATTGCTGTCCGTGTTTTAATAAATCCCCACTCTTCAGGCCCTGCGACGGCGACAGCCAATGGGCCAAGCAACCCAACATAGAACCCATAGAGTGCAAATGGCAATAGAAGGAGCACAACGTAGGGCATCTTGCGCTGAGAGCGCATTCGGAATGCGGAGAAGGCAAGCATCGGCAGTGAGCCAAGTAGCATGACTGAAAGCACAGCGGTCGGTGCGTAGCGAAACACAGTACAAATTAGGGCGACGACAAGGATCGCCATGAACAGAACTTTAAGCGAGTATTTCATCTAGGCGTCCGAGCCGGATAACGGTCGAGGTCACCAGGCCGTGATGTTTAGCTTTCATTTAAAAATGCGTGCGGATACGGCTCAGGTGCATCGACTTGTTGTAAGCCGTTGGGCTCCGAGAAAATTATTACGAGCCACGCCACAACAAGTGACACCGGGACTACCAGGCTTGGGCCGAGACCTGGCAACGATGACCGTTGCCCTCCGAATGGATTTGGGTGCAATGGGAAGTCGCCCTCAATTTTCTTCCATTCGTTCAATAGCCCAGAGACCACGAAGTGCGAGAAGACATTTGTAACGAGCACGGACAGCGGGGCGACTATCCCGATGAAGGGAAGGCACCAGCGAATAGCGTCTAGAGTCTGCTGATTCATCTTGGAGTCATAAGTGGTTGCAAGGAACGCCAAAGAACCAAAAAGCAGTCCCTCTGTTGTAAGCAGCCAAGATAAGCGATTATTGACGAGCCTGTCCTCGCGCTCAACCTGCGCGCAGTATGCCGCGTGCACGTGTTGACTAGGCTCAGGCTTGGATTGAGGTTCTGACATTTGATTGGCGGATAACGGCAGGGATCACCGGGCACGAACCAAAAAACTAACCACTTTACACCCGCCCGGATGAGTGCTCCGTGCGCAACCCATTGTTATCCTGCGTTTTCGAGTGTTACCCCAAAGTTGTCAACTAACGTCTCAACTGCGAGATGCATCGCGGGATCATTCGTCCAACAATCGTAAAGTTCGCCTTCCCAATTGTACAGAGTTGCCATGTCGTTGGGAGTATATAGATATGCATTCCATTCATAGTTCCCGGTATGCCCGAACATTGCAATTGCCAATTCGGATTCATTCGGTGCAAACAGATGGCCGGCTGCGTCAATTAGGTTTCGCGTTTCGTTGCATTGCCGCCGCAATGCATTGGCGACCGCCATTTCGTCCGGCTTGTATGCGGGCCAGTCGGTAATGTGGATGAGAACTTCGCCACTGGTGGCGTTCAGAAATTGCCTGATGAATTCAGAATTGGCTACTGGCTGAACCGGGTGTTTGAATTGAAGATAATGAGCAGGTGGCCTTTGGTGGCCGTATGGCTCAGGAGTAACGCAATGGGCGTCCAGCCAAAAAGCGATTTCAAGTTGCGTCAAACATTTCATATATCTGATGGAGCGAGATAACGGTCAGGATAACCGGGTGCGAAGAAACGACT
>CALFWL010000037.1 GCA_937928215.1 uncultured Pirellulaceae bacterium
AGCCTTCCGCTCCTGGGGCCGGAAGAAAACGGAATCGCTGACTTTCAATGGCAACACGTACACCTGTTCGACCGACTACGATGACGCCAGTCGTCAGACTCAATTGACTTACCCCGATGGCAGCGTGGTGGATCGACTCTATACCGACCGCAACCAACTGCAAGAAGTCAAATGGAACGCCGCAGTGGTTCACACGCGAACCTACGATGCGGGCGGTCGATTGCTCTCGACCGTGCACGGCAACGGGCTGAAAACCGACTTCCGCTATCGTGTCGACAATCTGGTCTCCAAGATTCTCAGTCGCCCCGTTGGCAACACCAAGGTGGATAACTACTCGTACGATTACGATGCCAACAAGAATAAAATCAGTGGACAAGAAAAAGTTACGCGGGATCGTTAACGATCCGCTATGGCCTAACACGCCATTGAAGTGAATCGTGCTTGGTTCTTGATTGGTTAACGAGCGTGCGACAAATAATAGTCGCCCTTCGCTCCGCGAAAGTTGCGTGACACGTTGCTTTCGCGGAGCGAAAGACGACTGTCATAAACCGCTCGGCCATAACTCACTATCGATTGATTGCGTCCGCCAGATGACTTATGACGCAGTTGTGATTGAACCCGAAGATTTACGCACCTGCATCCGCATGGGAACGGACGGAGCCTTCCCCTCCCTGGTTTGTTATCGTTTGTTGGGAGGGCGCGGCTCCGCCCAAGCCGGTGGATCTGAATGCTCGGTCAATTGACGAGGGCGGACGGAGCCTTCCCCTCCCCGGTTTGTTATCGTTTGTCGGGAGGGCGCGGCTCCGCCCAAGCCGTTTTCAATGATAAGCTTTAGCCAGCGATCGGAGCCGAAGAAGCCTTTCCCCTCCCTTGGCAGGCAGAGTCTGCCGCTCGAGCACAAAACTTTCGGCACTCACTTGCGATTGGCTGACGGCTTGAACGTTTGTGAGATGACTTATGACCCGGCAGAAAACAGAATCGTTGACCTTCGGTGGCAACACGTAATCCTGCGAGACCGATTACGATGCCTTCAGTCGCCAGTTATTTTTGAGGTGTCATCTTTTGAGGTGTCATCTTTGACCTGCCAGTCTACCTTTGACCTGCCAGTCTCTTACCGATGACTCAATCAACAGGCGCTCGGCCCGTTCCCGGCACCAACGACACAAATCTGCGGGAGCCAATGACAGCAAGCGCCAAAGCTACTCAATCACGGACGTCATCTCATGATTGTTTCTATATTGGATAACGCCACTTTGGGAATGAAATGCGGAGTTTTGCTTACCTATCACTGCTGGTTTCCACTTCAAAGGTTTCCGCGCTCCAAGGTTCCACACTCTGGCGAGCGTAGCCACGGCAAGATTTCACATTGCAACGGGCGCCGAACTAAACGGTCGCCAAAAACTTGTTGACGACTGCCAGCTTCGCTTTGACCGCTGGATCCGGAGTCGCTGCAAAGGCTGCCTCCCACATGGTCGCCCAGTCTTCGAGCGGATTTGTTGCCCCATAGGAACGAGCAAACTCGGCCGATTTGCTGTACCACCACGATTTCGGCGTCTGGCGATAATTCTTGATCGATGGATCAAATTGAATCTCGAACGGCTCGAATGACGTACCCCGTGCCTTGGTGTAACTGGACGAATTGGGATCGGAAGATCGCCAGTTGCTTTTTGAAAGGAATGTCCTCCACTGGCTGCCTTGCCCCGGCATCACGCTGTTAATCTCCTTTTCGCTGTCCCAATTATGAGCAACTTCATGGATCGCGGCGCGGGCCCGGAACTCATTCTGGGAAGCGTCAGACTCATTCCATTCAGCAAAAGTGATTTTCCTTGTGTACTCCTCGCTTCCCGGAATCAAGATCCCGGTCGCACCGTCACGTAAGTACCGCATCTGCAATTCGTTTTGAGCTGCGTTACCCGACGATGTGTTACTGACCTTGTAAAAAGTCAATTCATTCTTGTCCAGCGTATTGCGAAGTACACGTACGCCCGTTCGGCGGTGCAATTTGCCGAGCCCACGGTCAAGCACTTCGATTTCCTTGTTGGTCCAACTGCTGGAGGAATTTTCGAACTTTAACTGGACGTCGCTGGATGATCTAAAGTCCTTCAGCACATCGCCGCTGTGTATTAAAAAACGATCCGCGTCTGCACCACCATCGAGCAAGTCCCTACCGCCGACTCCACCAAAAAGTCCGTCTAAACCTCGTTCGCCGAACAGCCTGTCGGTACCGCTTTCACCGTACAGGTCGTCGTTGTGATCTCCGCCGAAAAGTGAGTCGTTGCCACTACCGCCGAGCAGAACATCATGTCCCGCCAGTCCGCTCAGCACGTCGTTTCCTGCTTCACCAAAAATCACATCATTGCCAGTGTTGCCTACCAGCGAATCGTCACCGCCGCCACCGTAGAGTGTGTCGTCGCCGCCTTGCCCGGCGATTACATCGTTGTTGCCGCCACCACGAAGAAGGTCGACACCATCGCCACCGTAAATCGTATCACGACCTGAGCCACCAGTAGCTTCGTCGTTCCCCTGACCGCCTGCCAGAATATTGTCCCCGGCAGCGTCGCTGAGCTTGTCCGAGCCTTCACCGCCGTAGAGTTGATCGTTGCCGTCTCCGCCGACAAGCGTGTCGTCTCCCGTGTGGCCGCCGATCACGTCATTGCCACTTCCGCCATTGACGGTATCATCGCCTCCGTTGGAATACAGTTGGTCGTTACCGGCTCCGCCATTGATCGTGTCTCCGTCAGTGCCTCCGTAGACCAGATCGTTGCCCCCCCCGACATCGATGACGTTCGCACCCGAGACCCCGTAGACCTTGTCGTCACCATTCCCCGCGTCAATGCGGTCGTCTCCGCGACCGCCAGCCAGCAAGTCATCGCCGTCTTTGCCAATCAGTTGATCGTTTCCATCACCGCCTCCGAACTGATCTTTCCCAGTACCGCCGATCAAGGTGTCATTTCCGTTGTTGCCATAAGCATGACTGGGAATCGAAGTCTTGTTTTCAAACCGGTCGTTTCCATCCAAACCCACAAACCAGACGGCCTTCACCTGTGATTTCGGAATCGTTTCTGATTCGAAGCCAGACTGTTTGAACACAACGGAGTCGCCTGAGTACTCGACCGACGCCGTATCATTCGCGTTCGTTCCGCCAATCAAGACCTCGCCGGACCCAGCATCAAAATAGATTCCTGCCAGCAAGTTGCGAGCCTCAAGCTGAAAGCTCGATTGCGAAACGAAAGATGCTGATCTCGTACGACGACGAGAAGAAACTTGCGGACTAACTTTGAACAATGGTTTCAGCCTCGACACAATCAGGTCGAATCGCTCAAAGAGATTGCGGCTCGAAAGACGCGACATGGATCAGCTCCAGCTTGGAATCGGCGTTGAGGTTTAGTCGCTCAAGGCCTGCGGGGACAGGTCAATGAGCGCGTACGCGACGAACGCAATTCCCGACCCTGAGTACGCTCGCAGAAACTCAATCGAAATCGATTGGTTCAAGCAGGTTGAAAGGAGAACCTGAGCAAATTGCCCAAACTACCCATCAATCAGTTCCATTCCATTGCCGTCCACCGTCTCTATCGGCAAGATTAGCATTCCAGTTGAAACGAAAATAGGGATTGTAGGGAAATTACGCCAGACCGCACCCTCGTATGCTTCCTCAACGGGCGTCATCACGCCGTTGTTCGATCGCGTCGAGAATTGAGCCTAGGATCTCGCGAGTCTTCTCCGGCTCGAACTGACTCGCGTTATACCGATCGTATTGCTGCTGGATCTGTCCGCGAGTCAACAAGGTTGATCCATTTTTGATGGATCGATTAAGCGAATCGGCAGCAATCCGCCGCCTTTGGGGAGGCACCGATTTTTGGCTGGCTAGGTTGGCCAACTCACGATGTGCAAGAGGCGTTCCAAGATTCGCCAGAATGTGACTGGCGGCGTCCTCAAGCCCCGGGCGGTAAAGCAGTCCGGCCAACTGCTGCTGATACTGCCCCAAATCATAGAAGCCAAACCTTTGACGGTCGGCAGAGATTTTCTCCAGCCATTTCGCGGCAGCAATCGCATGACGATACCGGTCATCGTCGTTTACCAGTGATAAATCGGCATCGACCAAACTGGACGCGCGACGAACATGCGCCGCGAGCAGATCCTCATCGATCGCAACCGGGAAGGCGTAAGTCAGCGGGTCGTCAGCGAGCATGCGCGTGATCGCTTGATTCTGCCTTCCGCCTCGCAGCATCAGTCCGACGGGAGCCCTCGCCGTCCTGAAATCGGCCCGCAGTTGCCTGATCAATTCATCAAAACGCGGCCCAACGAGGGTGTCCGAAATCAGCAAAAGACTGACATCCGGGTCTCGAGTTGCAAAATTGAAGCAGCTTCGACTGGTCGCTGCCGACGCGCCGAACAGTCCCACCGAAGGCAGTGTGCCCGCGATCGTCTGAGCGACTTCCATTCGGTGATGCCCGACCAAACCGACGGACCGTTGATGTGAGTCCGCCAAAAAAACAGCAAGCTTCACCGCAAAACTGCTGCCGGGATAAGCGGTTTTCGGATCGAGTTTATCAATCACATTCAGGGCCGCAAATTGCAAGTGACGGTCGCCCAACATGATTGCCTGAACGACCGGCGGCAGCTGGCTGTCGGCTGAATGAAACAATTGCGTGTCGCCCGATTCGGCCAACAATTCACAGCACGCGATCGCCGCAGCGACCGCCTCCTTGTTCACGGCCAATTTCAGCAGCTCGTTCAGCTCCTGTGGCGAAACCGTACCAATCGAAGCGGGCAGCTTTTTGAAAAAATCTTTGCCCATGATAACGCTTGAATAGCCCTGCGTGCCGACCGAGCGTTTGGTAACTTCCAGTTCCGTCAACAGATACAGCTGTCGTAATGTGATCGATTGGGGATCGATCGCGTACGCCTCGCGGGCCAGCCGAACCGCTTCATAACGCGATGCGGTGGCAAGCGTCACGCGGAGTGGCTGCAACTTGTTGATTTCCGCGTCCCATTGCCAGACCTGCATGGTCGACGCCAGAGAACCGCGAACGGTTTCCTTCCCGGTAAGCAACGCGTTGGCTCGATCTTTCAGACGTGAAACCAGATCAGACGACGCCGGCAAGGGATGCTTTTGGTTTCGCATCGCGTAAGCAACCGCGTTGCGAACCTGGACGTTCTCGGTTGCGCTGAAAGCGGCCGCGGCCAGCACATCGGCAACGCCTTCACCACGGTAATGAGCCAACGCTTGAAGCGATTCAGATCGCACGCCAGCGTGATCTGCAACCGCTGCCCCGCGAAGCAGGGAGATCGCTTGATCACCCATGCTACGCAACGCACCGCGAACGCCGGGAAAAACATCCTGACGATCCTGATCCGCGAAAACTTCGATCAGTGCCGCGATCGCAGTTGGGCCGATGCGACGAAGACCGCGAAACGCGCGGGAGCGAATGGCGATGCTCGGGTCATTCAGTTTCTCGATCAGCCGCTGAACCTGTTCCGGACTGTGCTGAACCTGCCGACTGGTCGTCAACATCTGACGTGAAAAATCTCTTCCTTCTGGTGCCAGCTCCGCCGTCGCGTGCAACGTGAAAAAGAAATCACTCCCCAGCTTGCGGACCAATTCAGCCTGCTGATTCTGGTCCATACTGGCCGCCATCAAACGTGACAGAAAATACTTCGCAAACTCGAATTGCCGTACGTTCAGCATCACCTTGATCGCTCGTGCCAGTTCGACCGGCGACTGAGGATTCGACTGCTTGACCGAGCGAATCAGCAGCCTAGCAGTCTGCGGCGTATCCGGACCAACGTCCGGCTCTTCCAATACCTTGGTCGGTTTCGTCGGTACGGCCGAGCCGCCACCGCTGTCAAACGGACTCTCCTGAGCGCACGTGCAACCGACCGAAATCAGAAGCAGGCTCGTGGCGATAGCCGTAATCAAAATCAGCGGGCGAATGCGAACGATGACGAAATTCCCGGCAGTTGGTGTGTAGGCGGTCCAGACGAAGTTGCTGATCGACGGGAGCAGGCTCGTTTGATCAGACCTGTATCAATTTTAACGATTGTAACGATTGAGGCAGAAAAATCGGGGCATTCGCTTCGAACCCAACATCCGGAACCGACCCTTTCGGTTGCTTAAGCCCGTTCATTCAGGCCTGACCATTCCGCCCCAACCGAGCCTTCCAGGCACCGACTTGTTCGGCCACACGCTCCGGAGCCGTCGAGCCCTCGCTTTGAAAAGCAGCAACTGCATTCCTGACGCCCAACACATCATAGACTGACTTGTCGAGGCTTGGATCGAGCTCCTGAAAATCTTTCAGAGAAAGTTCTGCCAACGTCGACGATTTTTCCGTGGCGGTCCGGACCAGTTGGCCGATCAAGTGATGAGCTTTTCGCTGCGGAGTTCCCCGTTTAATCAAGAACTCCATCAGCGTTGTCGCATCTAGGAAACCTTTTTCCAGCCGAGACTCAATCGAATCGCGTTTTAACGCGGCTCCGGCAACGAGTGGGGCTGCCAATTCAAGGCAGATTTCGACCGTATCCACGGCGTCAAACAACGGCGGCTTGTCCTCCTGAAGGTCGCGGTTGTACGCCAGCGGCAAGCCTTTGGTCAGCACAAGCAACGTTTGCAGGTCACCGATCACTCGAGCCGATTTGCCTCGCGTCAGCTCCAGAACGTCAGGATTGATCTTCTGAGGCATGATCGACGAACCCGTGCAGAATTCGTGCGGCAGCTGAAGAAAATCGAATTCGACCGTCGCCCACAGAATCCATTCTTCGGCCCATCCGCTCAAGTGAATCGCAATCGTGGTCAGACAAAACGCGGTTTCCAACACGAAATCGCGGTCGCTGGAAGAATCGATGCTATTGGCCACAATACCATCGAAGCCCAGACGTTTTGCCGAATTTTGGCGATCGATAGGCAACGTCGTTCCCGCCAGTGCGGCTGTGCCCAAACTGCACTTGTTTAAACGCTTTCGGCAGTCCGCCAACCGATCGCGGTCACGTTGAAACTTTTCCACATACGCCAGCCAGCAATGAGCCGCCAGAATCGGTTGGGCACGTTGCAAATGAGTGTACGCAGGAATGATGACATCCGCATCCTGATCACAGCGAGCCACAAAAGCTTGCTGCAATGCTTCCAGCAACCTATCGACCCGGTCAATCGCATCCCGAGTCCACAAGCGTAAATCGGTGGAAACCTGATCGTTGCGACTGCGACCGGTGTGCAATTTTCGCCCGACATCCCCAAGTTTGTCGATCAATGCCTGTTCGATATTCATGTGAATATCTTCCAGCGATTGTTTCTCCTCGAATGAACCGTCGTCCAGTTGCCCTTTGATCTCAGTCAACGCATCCACGATCTGCTGACATTCGTCGCTCGAAATAATCTGCTGATCGGCCAGCATCTGAGCATGGGCGATGCTGCCAAGGATATCTTGAGGATAGAGCCGGCGGTCGAAGCTGATGCTCTCGGAGAATCGTTCGACTCGCTGATCGACGGCTGAGTCAAAAGCACCGCTACGGCTGGGACTGGACAAGCTGGACCTCAATGGCAGAAGTTGAAAATGGGACGGTCGTTCAAGCGGACTGTTGACGATAACCGCGATACGATCTCATCTGGCAAACCGGGTTCTAAATAAACCGGAAACTGGCAAACTGGATTCCGGTAAGCCGGAAACTCTGCGTGATCGTAAACCGTGGTAAAAACAGTGTCAAACCTAGGCTTCTCTCTGTAGTCACCACGACAACAATCGACGAGGGTCGTTTGAGCCACCGCTGTCGATGGTTAAGCTATGGGATCGTGATCGGACGGCGTCGAATAATTTCGCTCCGCCCCAATCCAAACGCGCGCTCGGCCCCAAGTTGCTGGAGATAGTGGAATGACAGTTCAAACGAGTACCGGAGCGAAGCGTCACGGACCGCGACTGATGCTCGCTGCGGCGCTGCTGACAATGACTCCCGTGATGTCGCTTGCGTCTTTCCCTCAGGCCGATCAGGCTGTCGAAGAAAAAGCGAAGCCGTCTCAATCGTCTGATGAATCGAAGGACCAGCGCGAAGAGCGAGGGCTGGAAGATGCGTGGGAAACGTTTCGTCCCGCGGGCATGGAAGCATCTTTCGAGATGCCCAAAAAGCCGAAACTGCGTGAACGAACGTTCTCGCCCGTTGCCGACCAGCCCGCCATCAAGGTGCGTCTGTATTCTTCCGTGATTCAAGACGGAGAAATGATGTTTGTTGCCGGCTGGCACGACTT
The DNA here is from genome assembly GCA_937928215.1 of uncultured Pirellulaceae bacterium. GTDB lineage: Bacteria > Planctomycetota > Planctomycetia > Pirellulales > Pirellulaceae > Mariniblastus. The sequence continues at coordinate 8,234 of CALFWL010000037.1, forward strand.
GCACACGATTCCACGCTATCCACGTCAACAACAAGACGTTCTGGAAGGAGCCGTTGCGACGGCGGTCGCCAATGTGTTGGGTTCCATTGCCGAGAAAAAGAAAATCAGCTTGGAACGCTATCCAGGACGCGAAATCAGCTACCGCTTTGCCGCCGGAGACGTGCTGTACCGTGTCGTTGAACGAGTTTACCTTGTCGGCGCCCGCCAGTATCAATTTCGAATGCTCGCGAAGATCGATCGCTTCGACCGAGTTGCCGCCGAACGTTTTTTTGAATCTGTTCAGTTGCTGGACCCCGATAACGACCTGCCTCCGCGACCTAGAAAGCAAGCGGGAAGTTAGGATCTGCGAATAGATAAACGATTTACCGAACGGACGTAAACCATCATCGATGCTCCGCAAACCAGATGAAACGGAATTTGGTAATTGATTATCAGGCAACTTCCAAAACATTTCAGTGGATGCTGCGCAGGCTTACGCGGCAGTGATCGCACCGAGGTTCCTCCATGCTAAAACCTGACCTTCAACAACAGCTGGAAACAACGCTTGAGGAAATTCAGTCGAACGGTCTGCTCAAAGAAGAACGCTTGATCACGGGGCCTCAAGCGGCGTCCGTTCAGGTCAACGATTCTGACGCAAGTTCAGGCAAACCAGACGGACAACCAGACGTAGAAGTGCTCAACTTCTGCGCCAACAACTATCTGGGCTTGGCAAATCACTCGGATCTAATCGCCGCCGCGAAAAATGCGATCGATGCGTTCGGCTATGGAATGTCTTCGGTCCGTTTTATCTGTGGCACTCAAACGATCCATCGGCAGTTGGAGCAGAAACTGGCGACCTGGCTGGGTTACGACGATGCGATTTTGTACGCCGCCTGTTTCGATGCCAACGGCGGATTGTTCGAACCACTCTTGTCAGCGGAAGACGCAATCGTTTCCGACGCGTTGAACCACGCGTCCATCATCGACGGCATTCGCCTGTGCAAGGCGCAGCGGTTTCGTTTTGCCAATGGCGACATGAGCGATCTGCGGGCTCAGTTGCAGGCGGCAAAATCAGCCGGGGCTCGAAACATCATGATCGCCACTGACGGCGTTTTTTCGATGGACGGATATCTCGCAAAACTGCCCGAAATCTGCGATCTGGCCGATCAATTCGAAGCGATGATCATGGTCGATGATTGTCACGCGACTGGATTCTTGGGGGCAGGAGGACGTGGAACCGCAGAGCTGCTCGGTTGCCAAGGAAGAATCGATATCCTGACCAGCACGCTCGGCAAAGCGATGGGGGGAGCGATGGGTGGGTTCACTTGTGGCAGCCAACAGGTGATCGACTTGCTGCGTCAGCGGTCGCGCCCGTACTTGTTCTCCAACAGCCTCGCCCCGCCACTGGCTGGAGCATCCATCGAGGCGATTGAACTGGTCAGCTCGCCCGAAGGTGACCGCTTGCGAAACCAACTCTTTGCAAACGCGTCCCAGTTTCGAGCAGGCTTGACCGCGGCTGGATTCGTTGTTCCCGAAGGTCAGCATCCAATCATTCCCGTGATGCTGGGCGATGCCGAACTGGCTCAGCAGATGTCGGCGGAACTTTTTCAACGGGGCGTCTACGCGGTGGGCTTCTTTTTTCCTGTTGTGCCGAATGGGACCGCTCGCATTCGCACTCAAATGTCGGCCGCTCATTCGTCAGAACAGGTGGATACGGCCATCGCTGCGTTTACTGACGTTGGAAAACGGCTGGGCGTCATCTGACGTTTGGCCCTCTGACCTACCGAGCCATGCCCCGCAACCCGGAAGCACCATGAAAGCACTCGTCAAAGCAAAACCAGAGCTTGGAATTTGGATGCAGGACGTACCCGTGCCGTCCATCGAGCCGAATGAGGTCCTGATCAAGGTTCATCGTGCGTCAATCTGCGGGACGGACATGCACATTTATCGCTGGGACGATTGGGCTCAAGCAAACGTTCCGGTACCGCATGTGATCGGTCACGAATACGGAGGCGAAGTGGTCGAGGTCGGTTCAACCGTCCGTCGAGTTTCCATCGGACAACGAGTTTCAGGCGAAGGACACGTGGTCGGCAAACGCAGCCGCAACGCGCGATCGGGCAGATTTCATTTAGACCCGGACACTCGCTGCATTGGCGTCAACCTTCCCGGAGCGTTTGCGGAATACGTTTGCTTGCCTGAGTTCAACGTGATCCCGCTGCCGGACAGCCTTCCGCTGGAGGTGGCCGCCATACTCGACCCGCTGGGCAACGCCGTCCACACCGCGCTCAGCTTTGACCTGGTAGGTGAAGACGTACTGATCACGGGAGCAGGCCCAATCGGCATCATGGCGGCGGCGGTCGCTAGGAAAGCCGGCGCGAGACGGATCGTGATCACGGACATCAACCCGTGGCGGCTGGATTTTGCGAAGCGAATCAACCCGCATGTTCACACCGTCAATGTTGTCAACCAGCGATTGCAGGACGCGATGAAGGAGATTGGCATCACCGAGGGATTTGACGTCGGACTGGAAATGAGTGGTTCTGAAGAAGCGTTTGCTCAGATGGTCGACGTCATGATCATGGGCGGCAATGTCGCCATGTTGGGCTTGCCCACCAAGCCATACAAGGCAGACTTTGGAAAAATTGTGCTCAAGGCCTTGACCGTCAGAGGCATCTTCGGACGGCAGATGTACGACACGTGGTACAAGATGCTGGCCATGCTGGACCACGGCCTCGACATGTCAGGCATGATCACCCATCGATTTGAGTGTGACGACTTCCAAGCCGCGTTTGACCTGATGGAAACCGGCGAATGCGGAAAAGTGATTCTGGATTGGACCCGTTAAGCACCCGTCCATCCGTTTCTGGCGTCGAGACTACAAATGACGCGAGAATGAGCGGCCATTGCTGCACATCTGGGTGAACGTCACCCGCAAACTCGATTGAGGAATCGTAAACTCGCCCAACCCGCAAAAGCTCACGCGAAAGCATAGAGCCAACGAATCGGCACAAGGTGCGCCTAACCGGCACAAGGTGCGCCTTTGGGTGATGCGGCGTTCATTGAGTGCGGGCGAGGATCCTTGAAAATTCGTGGCCGAAAAAGTGCGGCTCTTTCGGTTCCCAAAAATGATTCGCCCAAAACCACGAAGACTCAAAGAGCGCGAAGCGGGCCTCGCGACGAACTTCGCGGCATTCGCCCGGCATTAAAACGCACTCCGGTCGATTCCCATTCTACCTCTCACCTGATCGCTTGAAAAATCAGGCGGCTTGCTGGAATGACGCGTTCGTTGGTACGCTGGTGAGATTTTATAACTCACGCCACACCCCGTTTTTTCAGGTGATTTTTCGTGCCAAGACGCGACGACATTCATAAGATTCTTTTGCTGGGTTCCGGTCCGATCGTCATTGGGCAAGCCTGCGAATTCGATTACTCGGGTACCCAAGCCTGCAAAGCGCTCCGTGAGGAAGGTTACGAGGTCGTGCTGGTGAACTCGAACCCAGCCACGATCATGACCGATCCCGGCACGGCCGAGCGAACCTACATCGAGCCGCTCAACTGGAAGATCGTCGAAAAAATTATCGCTCGAGAGAAACCCGACGCGATTCTGCCGACGCTGGGGGGGCAGACCGCTCTCAATCTGGCGATGGATCTGTCCGCCAATGGAGTGCTGGAAAAATACAACGTCGAAATGATCGCTGCGGACGCCGATGTCATCGACAAGGCTGAAAACCGGGATCGTTTCGCTCAGGCGATGGCAAAATGCAACTTGGATGTCTGCACCGGGGAAACGATTCACTCCATCGAGGAAGCACGTCGGGTCATGGAAAAGGTGGGACTGCCAACCATCGTGCGTCCCAGCTTCACGATGGGCGGCAGCGGGTCGGCGATCGCTTACAACCGAGACGAATTCGACATGCTGGTACGACGAGGGCTCGATCAGTCGCCAACGTCGGAAGTTTTGATCGAAGAGTCCATCATCGGCTGGAAAGAGTACGAGATGGAAGTCATGCGCGACGCGGATGACAACGTCGTGATCATCTGCGCAATCGAAAACCTAGATCCGATGGGCGTTCATACGGGCGACTCGATCACGGTGGCTCCGGCCCAGACGCTGACCGACAAAGAATACCAGCGAATGCGAGACGCCAGCCTAGCGATCATTCGCGAAATCGGGGTCGAAACCGGTGGCTCCAACATCCAATTCGCCATCCATCCCACCACTGGACGGATGATTGTCATCGAGATGAATCCACGAGTCAGCCGATCGAGCGCTCTGGCCTCTAAGGCAACCGGATTCCCGATCGCGAAAATCGCAGCCAAGCTTGCCGTCGGGTATCGCCTGCATGAGTTACCCAATGATATCACGCGAGAAACGCTGGCGTGCTTCGAGCCGACGATTGACTATGTCGTTACCAAGTTTCCTCGGTTTACTTTTGAAAAGTTCCCCGAAGCCGACTCGACGCTGATGACTCAGATGAAAAGCGTCGGCGAAACGATGGCGATTGGTCGCACGTTCAAGGAGTCGTTCCAAAAAGCGTTGCGAGGTCTTGAGGTCGGTAGTTTTGGCTTCGGCTGCGGCCCCAAGGACTTGTGGGGCACGGAGGATCAGCCAGACAGCGACACGATCAAATCCAAACTTGCCGTGCCCAACGCCGAACGTCCATGGTTCCTGCGGTACGCGTTCAAAAGCGGCATGTCCATCGAAGACGTTCATGCGTTGACTCACATCGATCGCTGGTTTCTGGACCACTTGTACGGAATCGTGCAGATGGAGGACTTGCTGCGATCGATTTCGCTTGCAGAGATCAAGTCCGAACAGATGCGAAAGGCCAAGCAGTTCGGATTTTCGGATCGGCAACTTGCTCACATCTGGGAGACCACCGAGCTTGACATTCGCGAAATCCGAAAATCGCTGGGCGTGATTTCAACCTACAAGTCTGTCGACACCTGTGCTGCCGAATTCGAGGCCTTCACACCGTATTACTACTCGACCTACGAAACCGAATGCGAGGCTCCTGAAAAATCCGACAAGCAACGGATCATGATTCTTGGCGGAGGCCCCAACCGGATCGGGCAAGGCATTGAGTTCGATTATTGCTGCTGCCACGCGAGTTACGCCTTGCGTGAAATGGGCATCGAGTCGGTGATGGTGAACTCCAACCCCGAAACGGTCAGCACCGATTACGATACCAGCGACCTGCTGTTCTTTGAACCGTTGACGGTCGAGGACGTGCTGAATATTTGCGATCGCATTCAGCCGGACGGAGTGATCGTTCAATTCGGTGGACAGACGCCACTGAATCTGGCGCGAGCGCTTTCGGATGCGGGCGTGCCCATCATCGGTACCAGCGTCGACACGATCGACTCCGCCGAAGATCGCGAACAATTCCAGAAACTGCTGCACACCTTGGACCTGAAACAGCCAGCCAATGGTATTGCGCGAACCATGGATCAGGCTCGACGCGAAGTCGCCGAAATCGGGTATCCGGTTCTCGTTCGGCCCAGTTTTGTCTTGGGCGGTCGCGCGATGGAAATCTGCTACGACAAGGCACAGCTGGAACGCTTTGTCATGGAAGCGTTCATCGTATCGGCCGGTCAGCCCGTGTTGATCGATCGCTTTCTGGAGGACGCCATCGAGGTAGACGTGGATTGCGTCGCCGATGGAACCGACGCGGTGATTGCCGGAATCATGGAACACATCGAAGAGGCCGGCGTTCACAGTGGTGATTCGGCTTGCGTGATTCCGCCTCATTCGCTTGAAAAATCCGTCATTGATGAAATCCGAGCCTCGACAGTAGCGATGGCAAAACACTTAAACGTCGTCGGATTGATGAACGTTCAGTTCGCCGTCAAAAAAGAAGAGGACGGTTGGAACGTGTACGTGCTGGAGGTCAATCCACGAGCAAGTCGAACCATTCCTTTCGTGGCCAAAGCGACTGGCGTTCCCATTGCGGGAATCGCGGCCAAGGTCATGGCGGGAGCCAAACTGGCCGATCTTGGATTCACTCGGGAACCTGTGCCGTCTCGCGTGTCGTGTAAGGAAAGCGTCTTCCCGTTCCGAAAATTCGCAGGCGTCGATATCGTGCTCGGCCCGGAAATGCGGAGCACGGGCGAAGTCATGGGCATCGGGCGCAACTTCGCAATCGCATTTGCCAAGGGGCAGTTGGCTGCTGGAGTCGACTTGCCAGAATCCGGTCGAATCTTCATCAGCGTATCCGATCGTCACAAGGAACGAGTTGTCGACGTTGCCCGTCAGCTTCAGCAGCTTGGCTACCAGATTATTTCTACATCGGGGACAGCCAAGCGACTGCATGAAGCCGGTATCGAGGTCGAATCGGTCAAGAAAATTATCGAGGGTCACCCCAACCTGATCGATCACATGAAGAACGAAGATGTCGACCTGATCATCAACACGCCCAGCGGCAAAGGTGCCAGAACGGACGAGGGCAGCATCCGAGCCGCAGCGGTCCAGCATGGAGTCCCCTGCATCACCACGATCCAGGCCTCCGAAGCCGCCGTCCAAGCCATGACCGCCCTGCGCAGCGAAGAAATGGAAGTCGAATCACTACAGGAACGATTCAAACCGGTGTGATAGACGAGTTCACAGGAAAGTCAGTCGCCGCTACACGCCAAGAACTAATGGCAGGTGAAGCCATTGTTTTGACAGAAGGGAGAATCTGCTTGACAGTTCGGAACCTCCGCTTGTGAATTGATGGACACTCTTTGTAATCGTGCTCCAATCAAGCATTTTGGTAGATACCAGTTGAGCGAACCGACAATGCCGACCGCATACCACGCTAAATATTTTGCGCACGAATTAACCAAACGCTCACCATCAGGAGACATCGAGCGGATCACTGCTGCGCTGATGGATTCTCAGGTCGATTTGAATCCCCACCAAGTTGATGCGGCTCTCTTTGCATGTCGTTCGCCGCTTTCCAATGGAGCGATTTTGGCTGACGAGGTTGACCAAATCATCTTCAGGACGGTGTAGCCATGAATGAAGAATTAACCCCAGACAATACCCCGGAGAATTCAAGCGAACTGATCTTCTATCAGACGGAAGATGGGAAGAGCCGCGTTCAACTCCACCTGCACGAGGGAACCGTTTGGCTGACCCAGAAGCTAATTGCCGATCTCTACCAAGTTTCTGTCAAGACGGCCAACGAGCATTTGCAGAACATCTACGAAGAAGGCGAATTGTCGCCAGAGGCAACTATCCGGAAATTCCGGATAGTTCAAATCGAGGGAAAACGCGAGGTTTCGCGGCTTGTCGACCATTATCGGCTCGAAGCTGTGCTCGCGGTCGGATATCGGGTTCGGTCAAAACGAGGGCGGCAGTTCCGCCAATGGGCGACTTCCCAATTGCAGGAGTTGCTGGTCAAGGGCTTCGTTATGGACGACGAGCGGCTCAAAGAAGGAACGACGCAAGGAGCAGACTATTTTGACGAACTGCTTCAGCGGATCCGTGAGATCCGGGCCAGTGAAAAACGCTTTTACCAGCGGATTCGTGATCTCTACAAGCTATCCATCGACTACGACAAAAGCGCGGACGAAACGCGGCTCTTTTTTCAGGTCGTTCAAAACAAATTGCACTGGGCAATCACGCAGCAAACTGCCGCTGAAATTATCGCTCAACGCGCAGACAGTTCAAAACCCGACATGGGTCTGACCTCTTACAAAGGAGCGAAAGTCCATAAGGCCGATGTTGGCGTGGCCAAGAACTACTTGAAGCAGGAAGAGATTGACGAACTGAATCGTTTTGTCGTCATGTACCTCGACTACGCCGAATCACAGGCACTCAAACGACAGCCGCTTTATATGGCGGACTGGAGAAAGAAACTGGATGGGTTTTTACAGTTCAATGAGAAAGAAATTCTCAACCATGCCGGGAAGGTTGAAATGGCAGTTGCGAAACAGCTTGCCGAAGACGAGTACGAAAAGTTTGCGGCCCGACGTTCGATTGAAGAGTCGGATCAAGAGTTGGCGGACGACTTGGAACA
>CALFWL010000038.1 GCA_937928215.1 uncultured Pirellulaceae bacterium
CTAGGGCGATCAGCGCCCTAGGTCGGCGTAGCTTCTCGTCGTTGGGACGTTAGGCCAAGCAACGTGTGCCACTTAAATGAGTGACGAACCATTTCGATGGACCGAGCGTCGGCGGCCCTAGGCGGCTCCGTTGCGGATCTATTGATCGATGATTTTAGGGCTGAAAGCTCGGGCATTTACCCCGCGAGTGATTCTAGTTCTTCCCAGCGGGCGTACATGTTGTTGAGCTTCGTTTGCAGTTGCCCCAGTTCTGCTTGAGCGTTCGCGATCGCGTCTTTTGGCTGTTGATAGAAATCGGGCTGAGCCATTGTTTCATGAAACTTGGCAATCTCCGCTTCGAATGACTCGATTTGCGCGGGCAACTTCTCCAATTCCTGCTTTTCCTTGTACTTCAGTTTGCGGGAAGTTTCCTGCTGATCGGTTTTTGGTTTCGTCTGCTTTTTGGATTCTGTAGTCGCAGTTGCTGCGGCTTTTACTTTGGCTTCCTTCTGCCGTTGCCAATCGTCGAAGCCGCCGACGTACTCGTGCAGACCGTCCTCTTCAAAAACCACGGTGCTGGTGACGACGTTGTTCAGAAATGCGCGATCGTGGCTGACCAGCAGGACGGTGCCGCCGAACTCGATCAATTTTTCTTCAAGAAGCTCCAGCGTTTCGGCGTCCAGATCGTTGGTCGGTTCGTCCAAGACGATCAAGTTGGTTGGTTTTGCGAACAGTTTCGCCAACAGGATGCGGTTGCGTTCTCCGCCAGAGAGAAACTTGATTTGCGTGCGCGCTCGTTCTGGAGCAAACAAAAAATCCTGTAGATAACCAAGCACGTGCTTTTTGGTGCCGTTGATCACAATTGAGTCACTGCCTTCACCCACGCTTTCCTGCACTGTTTCGTTTTCATCCAACTGGTCTCGCAGTTGATCAAAGTAAACGATATTCAGGTTGGTTCCATGCTTAACCGTTCCGGATGTCGGTTCCAGTTTGCCCAGCATCACTTTCAACAGCGTGGACTTTCCCGCACCGTTGCGGCCGATGATGCCAACTTTATCGCCCCGCATGAGCGTCAGATCGAATGGATCAAAGATCTTGAGGCCTGGATACTCAAACGCGGCTTCGTCAAGCTGGATGACCAAGTTGCCGCTCTTCTGTGCTTCTTGAATTTGCAAACGCGAAGTTCCCAATTTTTTACGTCGGTCGCTGTACTCCTCACGCAATTTCTTTAACGCTCGTACGCGGCCTTCGTTACGAGTCCGACGCGCCTTGATACCTTTGCGAATCCAGACTTCTTCTTCGGCCAGCCGCTTGTCAAACAGAGCATTCTGTTTTTCCTCTGATGCGAGCGCCTGTTCTTTTCGCTTGAGAAAAGTCTGGTAGTCGCACGACCAATCGAAAATGCGCCCGCGATCAATTTCCAGAATTCGAGTCGCTAACTTCTGTAGAAACATCCGGTCGTGAGTCACGAACAGCAACGAGATTCGCGACTTGAGCAGAAACTGCTCCAGCCACGCGATGGCTTGAATGTCCAAGTGGTTCGTAGGCTCGTCCAACAGCAACAGGTCCGGGTTTGACGCCAACGCTTTGGCCAACAGGACTCGTCGCTTCATCCCGGACGACATTTTTTCGAATCGCGCAGTGCCATCCAAATCCATCCGAGACATGATTTGCTCGGCCGCATTTTGCCGCTGCCACCATTCTTGCTCGATCCCGTCGACCTCTTCTGGCAAGCCGGACAGGACAACCGAAGCGACATCGGACTCCAAACCGTGCGGCACGTCCTGAGACAGAATTTGAATATTCGTTCCGGGTGCGATCTGGATTTCGCCCGAGTCGGGCTGCTGCAAACCCATCAGCATTTTCATCAGCGTCGTCTTGCCGGCTCCGTTTCGACCCAGCAAACCAATCCGCTGGCCGGGTTCGATCTGGCAGTCGACGGAGTCAAGCAACAGCGGGCCTCGGAAGCCAATAGACAGGTTTCGGATCGTAACTAGCGACATTGTGAACAGCCGGGAATGCGGGTAAAACGTCTGATTAACAAAAGACAGGCGAGATCAAAAAAGCCGATGTGCAAAACCGCACTACAAGCGGGCAGCGGTTGAGCCAACGATCTATTCTCAGGCCGGGGGGCTTTCCGCCTCTCGGTTAAACATAAATCAGCGACGACGACTTGAGAAGAACGACCTGTCGTCAAACAACTCCAAGGGTGAATCGAATGTTTAAAGGATTGGGTGGGCTTGGCAATATTGCTTCGCTGATGAAGGAGGCTCAAAACATCGGACCGAAAATGCAGGAGGTCGCCGAGCGGCTGAAACGCGAGCGTGTTTCGGGAACGGCAGGCGGCGGGATGGTCACCGTTCACGCCAGCGGGCACGGTCGGGTGTTAAGCATTGAGTTTGATCCCGTGCTTACCGAAAAAGCCGACATGGATATGGTGAAAGATTTGCTTCCTGCCGCAATCAACGACGCGCTGACCAAATCGGCCGAACTGAAAGCCGAATTGATGCAGTCGGTCACAGGAGATTTTCCAATTCCGGGCAATATTGGCGACATGATGAAACAGTTTATGGGCGGCGGTGGTGATCCAGATGGCGACTCTTCGGCTGGTAAAGTCCAATAACCAGCTTTCAGGAATGTGAACGGGGCAGCCATCTATGACAGAACTTTCGGAATCGGTCGTTACGGTGATCGAGCAGCTGTCACGATTGCCGGGAATCGGTCGCAAATCGGCCGAGCGATTGGCCTATCACTTGCTGCGCGTCCCCGATTCCGAAGCCTTCGCGCTGGCGGATTCGATTCGTAATGTACGCGAGAACGTGCGCTATTGCGACATCTGTTTCAATCTTGCCGAAAGCGAGATGTGCAATATCTGTCGCGATCCGGCGCGTGATCAAACCACGATCTGTGTCGTGCAGCAGCCGCGAGACCTGATGGCGTTGGAGCAGGCGGGAACGTACCGAGGGCTGTACCACGTGCTGCTTGGGCGCATCGCACCGCTGGAGAACATCGGTCCCGACCAGTTGACGATCGATCAGTTGGTTGGCCGCGTCGCGACCGGGGCCCCTGCCGAAATCATCATGGCGACCAACCCCACCGTGGAGGGTGACGGCACGGCTCTGCATATTTCGAATTTGCTGGCAGAATACGGTGTGCGGATCACGAAACTGGCGCGCGGGATCACGACCGGCAGTATCCTCGAATATACAAACAAGGAAATTTTGGCCGACGCGATCGATGATCGCCGACCAATGTAGGGCTGCGAAGCGATGATCCCAAGGTTCATCCTCCGCGAACCTCAAAATATGAGCTACAATACTGCATCTCTCAACTGCCTCCTTCATAGTCGCCCATGAAAATCTCGTTCGGTCAAAGTCTTCAGCAAAAGCAGACGCAAGCTCTCGCGCCACGCATGATCCAGTCCATGGAGATCTTGCAGATGGCTCAGGCTGCGCTGGAAGATCGGATCGAGCAAGAACTTGTCGAAAACCCAACGCTCGAGCGGACGGATGAAGACTCTCCTTCGATCGACAGTGAAGACAGTACTGATGCGCGGCGCGACAGGGAAAACGAAAATTCCAAAGAGCGCGAAATTGAACAAAAAGAGCTCGTTATTGACGAGGACGGTCGGCACAACGCCGACGACTTTGAGCGATTGCTGACGCTTGCCAACGACATTCCTGATCACTTCGACGGTGGGACACGGCCTTCGTCCAACCGGATTCAAGAGAGCGGCGATCGTCAGCACGATCTGATCGCGAACATTGTCGATCGTGGCACCACGCTACAGGATCATCTGCTTGATCAGCTGCACGAAATGGAGCTGTCTCCTGAATTGTTGAAGATGTGCGAGCGGATCGTGTCCGTGCTGTCCGCAAAAGATGGCGGATACTTGAAGGTAGCGCTACGAGACCTGTTGCCTCCTGATTCGACTGAAGATGACCTGGAGTTGGCCGAGGAAGCGTTGGCTCATATTCAGCAGTCGCTGGAGCCTGTCGGACTTGGAGCGCGAGATCTGCGAGAGTGCCTGCTGCTTCAACTGACGGCCGACATTCCTCACCTGTCCAACGTTCGCACGTTGATCATGAATCATCTGGAGGATCTTCGCGACAATCGAATTCCGCAAATTCAAAAAGCCACAGGACTGACCGTTGATGAAATCAACGAAGCCTGGGAACAACTGCGGCACCTTGATCCGCGCCCGGCCAGTGAGTTCGTTGACGAACACGTGCCCACGGTAAATCCCGACATGTGGCTGGAAACGGACGACGATGGCAACTACGTCGTCAAGATGGAAGAAGGACCGGCTCGCAGTTTGCACATCAGCAATTTCCATCGGCAGCGTTTGGCATCCACCGAAGCCACCTCCGAGGAAAAAGATTACATCAAGCGAAAATTGTTGGCAGCTCAATGGTTGATTGATTCGATCGAGCAGCGTCGAACCACGCTCACCAAAACCGCTCAGGCAATCGTTGAGCATCAGAAAGAGTTTTTCGATCGAGGCCCTGAATTTTTGAAGCCTCTGAAAATGGAACAAATTGCGGAAAAAATCGGCGTACATGTCACGACGGTCAGTCGAGCCGTCGGCGATAAGTGGCTCGAGACGCATCGTGGGATCTTACCGCTGCGAATGTTCTTTGTCGGTGGAACGACAACCGAGGATGGTGAAGACGTTGCGTGGAACAAGATCAGGATCGAACTTCAAAAACTGATCGATAGTGAAGACAAAGCCAAGCCGTACAGTGACGTTGAGATCATGCGTCGGCTGAAGACACTCGGATTTAATGTGGCTCGCCGGACGGTCACCAAGTACCGCGAGAAAATGGACATTCCCAGTTCTCGCCAAAGACGCGATTGGTCGCAGAAGTAAACAATCGCTTGTGGTTTTCAAACGTCATAGAACGGGAACGACCGTTCAAGGAAAACGACTCGCATCACAAAAGTAACCTTTTGGTTAACTTCAGAGCCCGTTGGCTCGCCGCAGGTTTGCAGTTTGAGCCTCGCGACCGATCTGATCGGTGATGGAATCCCATTCTTGGGCAACCAGCGAAAGGGCCTCTTGGGCAGAAAATTCATCTTCGAGACACTTTCGCACGTGTCGGTCGAGCGAGCGAATGTAATCGTAATAGCCCGGCAATCGAGGAAACATCAGGGTTACGGACTGGCCGTTGGTCTCTCGAATCAAATGAGCCATCGCTTCCCCACCTGCCGGTGAGAGTTGTGGTCCCGTCCACTTTGACAGTGACTTAAGCTGGCTTTTTCGGATCGGACCACTTTGCTGGCTACCGGTCAATACGACAGCGCCCATCGACTTGCTTCCAAGCCATTGCAAGAAGTCGAACGCCGAAGACGTGAGGCGACTTTCACTGGAAACAGATGCGACCAAACCACCAAAGCCCAAGTAACTGACCGATTTCTGATCTTCCGGTGACGGTCGTTCCATCCATTGCTTGGACTGAAGATCAAACCACGATTCAGATCCGGGCACTGCCGCGATCAAAATCGAGTCTCCATAGTCTAATTCGTCGGGCGCCACGTCGGAATCATCCGATTGGATATTCATTGGCCAACCGATTGCCATGACGCAGTTCCCAGCCGTCATTTGCTGCCAGGCTTTGGCAGGAGTCGCTGGTCTTTCAAGTTTTCCAAAATGCTTTTTCAGATCATCCAACGCCTGCACAAACGGTGGTTGATCAATCAACGGCTCCATGTTGGACCGATCGAATACCGTTGACAATTTTCCTCGCTGGCGAATGGTTGCCGCACATCGAAGCAGAAACGAATGCGTCGCCCAATTTGCGGCCAATGGAACGGAGACTCGATCTTCGACAGCAACCGGCATGTCCGCGTCACGAATTCGCGCAACCGCCTCGCTCCATTGTTCCCACGTACGAGGCACCTCAATCTCGGCGGCCTCCAGCAGATCGGCGCGATACAGCAACATCCACTGGGGGCCTGTCATCGGCAAAGCCCAGATTTTTTCGTCATATTCGATCAACGGCTGCCGCGAATGTTTCAAAATATCGCGGCGAGACACGTCATCGGATGCCCATACGTCGTCAGGTACGGGCAATAAACGATCAAGCTTCACAAGATCCGCGAGCACACCTGACGGGTAGAGCACCACATCGGCTTGTGTTTGAAACTTCGCCGTATTCCATTCGCCCAGCGTCTGGTCGACGACCGTTAACTGGCCATCACGCCTGGCTCGCCACTGTCGTTTGATCTGAGACCCGATTTCTGGGGCGTCAATGATCAGGACAGTCAGAGGGTCTGGCGGAGCGACCTGGGCATCCGTTTCTTCCACCAACTTATTCGACGACGATTCCGCTGGTTGGCAACTCGCAGCTAAAATGGCGAAGCCGCACCCAAGTACCACGAATCCCACGCGACGCAGATCTTTGCTGGTTTTTATAAGTTGCATGTTCGAATTTTACGGGGTCGTTTCGTAAGCGTACAGAGCCGGCTGCATCGGATACGCGTGAGGTCCAATTGTTGCTAAAATTTTGGCCTATCCAACATTCGCATCGGAACCATTTCGAACTCACTGGAACTCGCAGTATCATCATGAGCTACTTTCTTGGCGTCGATATCGGAACTTCTGGAACCAAGACACTGCTGATCGATCCGACCGGAAAAATTCTGGCGGAGGCGACTGAAACGTACCCCTTGTCGCACCCGAGACCAATGTGGAGCGAACAGAACCCGGAACATTGGTGGAAGGCGACGGTCAAGACGATCAAGTCAGTTGTCAAGAAAGCCAGAGTTCAACCTGCGGATGTAAAAGGGATCGGGCTATCCGGTCAAATGCACGGCAGCGTGTTTCTGGACAAAAACGATCAGGTGATTCGACCTGCGCTGCTATGGAACGACCAGCGAACCTCCGCCGAATGTGGGGAAATTGAGAAACTGGCCGGCGGGCGGGCGAAACTGATCAAGATGGTGGCCAACCCTGCCATGACTGGCTTCACGGCTCCGAAAATTCTGTGGTTGCGAAACAACGAACCAAAGAATTTCGCTAACACGGCAAAGGTGCTGCTCCCCAAAGACTATGTGCGTCTTCGTTTGACGGGCGACTATGCCACTGATGTCAGCGACGCCAGCGGCACCTTGTTGCTGAACGTCACCAAGCGCGATTGGTCCAAACCTCTATTGAAGAAGCTGGATTTGGATCCGAGCTTGTTTCCAAATTGCTACGAATCAGAAGATGTCACCGGCACGCTGACCTCGGCAGTCGCCAAGCAACTTGGCTTGACGAGTGAATGCGTTGTTGTTGGAGGAGCAGGTGACTGCGCCGCCAACGGCATCGGCACAGGCGTGGTGAAGAAAGGGATTCTTTCCACGTCCATGGGCACCAGCGGAGTCATGTTTGTACACAGCGATGAAGTCCAGTTTGATCCCGCCGGTCGCTTGCACACCTTTTGTCACGCAGTGCGAGACCGATGGCACATGATGGGCGTGACGTTGACAGCAGGCGGAGCTCTGAGCTGGTTCGTCGACACGCTTTGTCAGGAATTGGAAAAATCCAGTAAAGGCAAAGTTTACGAAGTGCTCAACAGGGAAGCGGCTGCCGTTCCACCAGGCTGCGAAGGATTGATCTTTCTGCCCTACATGGCGGGCGAGCGGACTCCTCACGCCGATCCGGACGCGCGCGGTTGTTTTTTTGGTCTCACCCTGAAGCACACTCGCGGGCACATGGCTCGGGCGATCATGGAAGGCGTCACCTTCGCCATGCGAGACAGCTTAGAAATAATCCAAGACCTGAACGTCCCCGTTCGCCAAGTACGTGTCTCGGGCGGTGGATCCAAGAGCGACCTTTGGCGTCAAATTCAGGCCGATGTGTTCGGCAAACCAGCGGTTACGATCAACGCGGAGCAGGGCCCTGCCTTTGGAGTCGCCTTGCTGGCCGCCGTCGGATCCGGAGAATACAAAAACGTTACTCAAGCTTGTACGGCAACCATCAGGGAGGTCAGCAAGACACCCGTCATCGCGAAAAACCGCAAGCGATACGACGCGATATTTCCTGTCTTTCAGCAGCTGTACCGATCTCTGGCCAAAGACTTCAAAACGATTTCGAATTTGGTTTAAGCAGACAGGCTCGCCGCGTTGGTTTGACGTCGCGTAGCGTTGTCATCACCTGTAGTTGCGAATCGAGATTCGTCAGAACTCCCTTCGCCCCAAAGCTCAGGCTTGCTGACCAAATCCGTTAGACACAATTCTGGCCGGTGTTGTTGTGTCTTCGTTTCGTGCGACTTGCGATCGACAACATACGACAGGTAATGGTGCTCACGGCGTTCGGCCTAGTCGATCTCGGGTTCCGGGCTTGATGGGATGATATCTTGCACGGATCGAGTCAATTGCAGTCAGCCGCGTAGCTATTCTGAGGGAGCGACATCACAACCGAATCAAATTGCTAGCACTGCAAAATTCATACATCAGTTACAGCTTAACAAAAACGGCTCAAATCGGTCCTGTGAAACACGATAGTACGTCTTTTTGTTTGGGATCTTCCGGTTGTTCCCGTCGATTCCATCGGTGGGTTGGTATCTGTCGCCGGCCTGGTGGGGGTTTGGACAATGCAACACTTGCGTCCATCGAACCACATCATGACCCGGTAGTTCGATTTATTGAGGCGTATAGCAATGAAGCGTTTACACGCGAGATTCGGTTTGGTGTTGGGGCTCGTTGGCTCCACTTTGATCAGCGCAGGAAGCGCTGACGCCCAAACACAGACAAACGGCCCAGCGGCGCGTACCGCGGCTGTCCCCGGTTACTACATTCAGGATGCGACCGCAGCTCCAGCCGCTTCGGTTTACACCGATTGTGGATGTGCAACTGCAGCTCCAGCATCATCATGTGGTTGCGACACTGGCTGCTCCAGCGGATGCAACCTCGGAAGCCGCCTGAGCGGTTTTGGACTCGGTCCACTTTGCAACTTCGGTAGCAAATGCGAACTAGGTGATCCTTGGACACTGTTTGGTCGTGGATGTGATGAGCCACGTATGAACATCGGTGGATGGATCCAAGTCGGTGGCTACACTGACAACAATGACTTGTTCTTTGACGGACAAGACGATCAGGTCAACCTCCATCAAGGCTGGTTGTTCGTTGAGAAGGTTGCTGAAGCTGGCGAAAACGGCGAAATGGGTTTTGGTTTCCGCTTTGACGGAGTGTACGGTACTGACGCTGATGACACCGTTGCCTTTGGTAACTCCGTCGATGGTGGTGGCGACCCACGTGGTTGGGACAACGGTCCTAACTTCGCTCGTGGCGGTGGCTACGGGTGGGCTCTTCCTCAAGCTTACATCGAAATGGCCAAGAACGATTGGTCGGTTAAGGTTGGTCACTTCTACACGCTGATTGGTTACGAAGTGGTTACCGCTCCCGATAACTTCTTCTTCAGCCATGCGATCACTCAGTTCAACAGTGAGCCCTTCACTCATACTGGTGCGATTGCGACATACAACGTGAATGACGACCTGACACTGTACGGCGGTTGGACCGCTGGTTGGGATACTGGTTTCGATCAATTCGGTAACGGCAGCAACTTCCTCGGTGGATTCAGCCGTACTCTGAGCGAAGACGCAAGCTTCACCTACATCACGACCTTCGGTGATTTCGGTGCTCGCGGAGACGACGCTTACAGCCACAGTATGGTTTTGGACACGACACTGACTGAAAACGTCAACTGGGTTCTGCAAAGTGACTTGTTGCGAGTCGGCAGCACTGGCGAAGACAACGTTGGCTTGGTCAGCTACATGTTCCACCAATGCAACGAGCGTCTTTCCTACGGTACTCGTAGCGAGTGGTGGAAAGGCGACAGCCTGACCGGATACGCTCCACACGGTGGCGTGTTGCCAGCGGGCGGCGGATCACACTCGTACTACGCATCCACTGTCGGCATGAACTACAGGATCAATCCAAACTTGATCATGCGACCTGAGTACCGATACGACTACTCACCTGCCGTGGATTATGAGCAAGGAACGTTCGCAGTCGACTTTGTCGCGACATTCTAGTCGATGATAATTTCCCATCCGGGAATTGACGTGGAAACTGCCGACTAAATCGTCGGCACACCAAAGACGACAGATAAGGGCGGCGCCAGCAGTTGGCGCCGCCTTTTATCGTTTCAGGACGAGTATTTCCGTTGGGCAGGTCGCAGTTGGACGAACTTAGTTCGACTTTCGCACTTTTTCAGAATCTCGCTATGCGAAACCTGTTTTTATGAAGGAATCGTTGACACTTGGCTCGAAAAGGGCGTATCAGAAATCGCCAAAAATGCGAGTAAAATCAATTTCTGTGAAAGTCGAAAACAGCACTTGCCCAACCATGACTGCCAGATTTAGTTTCATTTCACTCGCGTAAAATCGGTGCCGAATCATGCTCATCCGGCAACTAATTGATCCGCGAGTGCTTATACGATCAAAGCCGCTTGACGTGAAGTAGAATTGCGGAAGAGCAACCGTAGTCCCAACAAACCAAAATTCGATTTTCTACAATGAGATCCGACCACGAATCAAGTCGCCGCGACTTTCTCAGAGGCCGCGCGACGGTTGGTGAAACTGAAAATCAAAATCAGGTGGCCGAGACCACACAGTCTGGTTACCTTGAGCAGTACACCAAGCCCGCCATGGCCTGTCAGTTTGAGATCTTGCTCAACCGAACGCAGTATTCGCAAGGCCCTCAGGCGGTCAACGATGCGTTTGAGTTACTCGACTTGCTAGAAGATCAGCTGACGGTCTACCGAGATCACAGCGAAGTCAGTCAGCTCAATCGTTCGGCCCAGTCGCAGAAAACGCCCGTCGAAACTCGACTTTTCCGTCTGCTTCAGCTTGCAACGGAGCTTCATCAGGCGACCGGAGGGGCGTTCGACATCACGTCGTCATCGTTGACCCAACTGTGGGGATTTGATCAACGGTCAGGGAGCATACCCGCCCCCGAAGCGATCACGGAAGCCTTGCAGCAAGTGGGTTCGGAATACGTCTCGCTTGATTCCGATTCAGAGACAGTCTCGTTTTCCAAACCACAATTGCGTATCAACCTTGGTGCGATCGGAAAAGGGTTTGCCATCGATCGGATGGCCGAGCTATTTCATGAGCGGCAGATCAACGACTTCATCGTACATGGCGGCCAGAGCAGCGTGTTGGCTCGTGGCAACCAAGATGATTTTTCGCGGCGAGCGTCCCAAACCCCATCCGACGCTCCCACTGATCTTTCGGAAACGAGAGGCGTCGAGACTAAGAATCATGGTTGGACGGTCGGCTTAAGCCATCCCACGGTTCCCAACTTCCGGTTGGCGGAATTTACGCTACGAAATCAGGCTTTGGGGACTTCCGGCACCGGTCGCCAAGGGTTCTTTCATCAGGGGAAGCGTTACGGACATATCATCGATCCAAGAACCGGTTGGCCAACGGATCATGTCATGTCATCCACCGTGATCAGCCCCTCCGCCGCTCTCTCAGATGCACTGGCCACGGCTTTTTTCGTGATGAATTTGAACCAAGTCGAATCGTATTGCAACGACCATCCGCAAGTCGCGGCGTTGCTTGTCGTGCCTGGCAAGTCCAAGGGAAAAATCGACTTGGAATGGTTCAATCTTCACGACGACCAATGGCAAAAGTCAGTCTGAAGTTCGATTCCCGCACCGTCGTCTGCCAAGACCCAGCCGTTTCATACACTGTCAACGATCGCTTCCATGTCCGCAGCGTAAGCATCCATTTGTCCCGCCATGGATTGTTTGAGAGCACCCAAATCGTCAACCTTGTCGGCCGGGACATATCCAAACATGTAGAATTTAACTTTAGGTTCGGTGCCTGAAGGGCGAGCCGCAATGTAGTTGCCCGGTTCTCCGATGTCGAACATCACGATGTTGCCTTGTTGACCGGTGATGTCCTCCGTTTTGCCATCGGGGAACGTTCGTTTCAACGTCGAGTAATCGCGAATGGATTTAACGACGAGTCCGCCCAGCGTTGTTGGCGGATCGGTGCGAAACTTCTGCATCAGTTTCTCCATCCGCTTCATGCCATCGGATCCTTCCATGCGGATGTTGATCAGCCGCTCATGGTGGTAACCATATTTGCGATACAGCTCGTCCAAGTGTTCGTGCAGCGATTTACCTTGAGCCTTCACCCAAGCCGCCAATTCCGCCATCATCATGCACGCCACCGCACCGTCTTTGTCGCGGCAGTACTGGCCCACCAGCGCACCATGCGACTCTTCGGTTCCGTAAACGAAGTTTTCAGGCCCTTCACGGTCCATCACACTGCAAATCCACTTGAAACCAACTTGGTTTTCATGGAAGCACTTGATGCCAAAGGACTCGGTGATACGGCGCAGCATCTGAGTTGTAACCAGCGTGGTCACCACAAAGTTGTCGGGTGTCAAACGGTTCAACTGCTTCCGCTGCGACAGAATAAACTCACCCAACAGTACCGAAAGTTGATTACCATCGAAGGTCGCCCAAGGACCGGATAGGTCCGTCGTCACTGGCGCGGCGGCACCAAGACGATCGCAGTCCGGGTCGGTTGCCAAGATCAATTCGGCTCCGACCGCCTGGGCCTGTTCAATGATCGCATCGAAAATCGCCGCGTTCTCTGGGTTGGAAGAATTGCCGGGCACATTGGGAAAATCACCGCTGGGTTCACGGTGGGGCTCGTAAATTTCCAGTTCGCGGAAGCCGACTTCAGTCAACAAAGACTTCACATTGAACTCGCCCACTCCGTGCAAAGGAGAGTAAATGATCTTCAAATCACGAGGCACGTCAAAGCTATGCTTCAGATGTTCCGCCATGAAGGCCCGGTCAACTTCTTCGCGGATGATATGAATCTTGCCGTCGGTAACGGCCTGCTGGAAGTCGATTCTAGGAATTTCATTGACTTCGTTCACCTTACCAATCACGCCTTTGTCGTGGGGCGGGACCAGTTGAACTCCTGAAGACCAGTAAACCTTGACCGCGTTGTCTTGCGGAGGGTTGTGGCTGGCTGTAACCATGATCCCACAGTCACATCTCTTGTATCGAATCAGGAAAGAAAGCTCGGGCGTGCTTCGATAGTCGTCAATGAAGTAAACTTCAAAGCCATTGGCAACCATAATTCCGGCGCACAGCTCAGCAAATTCTCGACTGCGATGACGGGTGTCGTAAGCAATGGCCATCGACCACGGGCCGTCTGGCTTCGTCTGCCTGACATAGTCGGCCAAACCCTGTGCACTTTCGCCAATCGTCCGATCGTTGATCGCGTTGCTGCCGAAGGGGTACATCATCCCTCGCCGACCACCGGTCCCGAACGGGATCACCGTCCAAAAAACGTCATCCAACTGCCGCCATTTTTCCGCTTCGATGTGCTCGGCAATTTCAGGCACGTAATCCGAGTACCGAGGCTGCGTTAACCATTCCTTGAGGTTCCCTGCCGCCGCGTGAGTGATTTTCTCCTCGCTGGCAGCCCTCGCAACTTCAGCGAGGCAGGAATCAATATCAATTTCGGGTCTGGTTTCAGCCATCAGTCGTTGCCGCTATCTTTTCAAGTTTATTCGAGTGGAGCCAAGTCGCCATTTTGAATGCGTCCGGCCCTCATTCTATCGACCTGTCGATTTCCCCATCAAGCCACCTGACGGAAGTAGCACAACCATGAAAGAACCCATCATCAGCGTCTCGGGTTTACGAGGCATTATTGGTGAAAGTCTGGATCCGCTGTTGGCCATCAAATATGTCACCGCCTACGCAAGCCAACTGACCGTTGACGGACCGGTCGTGGTGACTCGTGATGGACGCACCACAGGAACCATGCTGGCTCAAGCAATTTGCAGCGGATTGATGGCGGTCGGTCGAGACGTGGCTTACGGTGACGTGGCTGCCACGCCAACGACCGGCATCTTGGTCAAAACGTTGGAAGCGGCCGCAGGAATCCAGATTTCCGCCAGCCACAACCCGGCTCCGTACAACGGCATCAAACTGTTCGATGAAACGGGCCGAGTCATCCCTGCCGATCGAGGCCAACGGATTATCGACGCGTACCGAGACGAAAGCGGCCGCAGTTACACGCCCGTCGTTCATGATCAAGTCGGTTCCTTCACGAATATCGAAGACACGACATCCGCTCACTGCGAGGCTGTTCTAAACACTGTCGATGCCGAAGCAATCCGCACGAAGAAATTCAAGGTCGTGCTCGACAGCCACCATGGAGCCGGCTCGATCGCAGGTCAGGTGCTGCTCCAGAAACTTGGTTGCGAATTCGAGTGCCTCGGCAGCACGCCTGATGGCTTGTTCGAGCACCCACCCGAGCCCACCGAAGCGAACTTGCAAGCGACAATCAAACGAGCGATCGATTTCGGTGCGGACGCCGTTTTCTGCCAAGACCCGGATGCCGATCGTCTGGCGATCATCGATGAAAACGGAAACTACGTTGGCGAAGAGTACACGCTAGCGATCACGTTGCAGCACGCGTTGAAGACTCGCAAGGGGCCCGTCGTCATCAATTGCTCATCCAGTCGAATGTCAGCCGACATCTGCAAGGCAGCGGGTTGTGATTTTCACATGAGTGCAGTCGGCGAAGCTAATGTGACCAACATGATGAAGGATTTGAACGCGGTCTACGGCGGCGAAGGCAACGGCGGACCGATTGATCCGAAAGTCGGTTACGTCCGCGACAGCATGGTTGCGATGGCTCAGGTGCTGGACGCCATGGCGGCGACGGGCAAAAGCATCAGTCAATTGGTCGCCGACATTCCTCGCTATGAGATCTGCAAAACCACGATCCCCGTTGAACGAGATTCGATCCCGGTCCTCCTGGACAAGTTGGAGGCTCAATACCCAGACGCCATTGCCAGTCGCCAAGACGGACTTAGGCTCGACTGGTCCGACAAGTGGATGCTCGTCCGCCCCAGCAACACCGAGCCGATCGTCCGAGCGGTCGCGGAAGCCAAAACCATGGCCGCCGCCAAGGAGTTGTGCGACGCGGCCAGCTCGCCGCAAGGATAGCATCGTAGTGGATCAGGTCACTCGTGCTTTGGCTTTGCACGATTAGCCGTTCCGGCTGGAAAAAACTCTGAGGGTCACATCGCTCTAATCCATGCCGATGCTGATCTGCGTCTCCATCGCTCTCGGTCGAATTCGTGAGAGGTTGGGACAAGGAAGTCTGTGCGACTTCCACTACATGCTGTTCAATGCATTCACCGCTTCGACCACTTCTTGCTGAGTCGTACAAAGATGCGGGGCAAAACGCAGATAACCGTCGCGGGGCGTGACGCGAATATTCTGTTCCGCCAAGGCTGTCGAGATCGCTTTCGCGTCGCCACTCTTCGGAATCAGCGACATGATGCCTGATCGAGCTTCACCCGCTAAGCGAATGGGCTGGTACTTGGACAAGTTCAACTTCTCCAACGCCAGATCCTGCAAGCCGAAATTGTGGTCACGCACGTCCTCGGGCGAGTTCGGGACAAACAGTTCTTCAACACACCGGCTAAGCCCATCGAGTGCCGCGTACGTGACCGTCGAGTATTCAAACTTCTGACCCGTCGTATGGGGATTCCATGAATGATCTAGGTACTCCGTGTCCTGCTTCATGTGATCCGCACCACTCATCGTGATTTCGATCTTGTCACGGAATTCCGGACTGGTGTACATCACTCCGGTTCCCACCGGGCCCAGCAGCCACTTCCAACCCGCGGAGGCTACCGCCGCGATATTCCATTCTTCAGGATAGACCGGCAGACAGCCAAGACTCTGCGCCGCATCGACGATCAGATCAATATTCTTCTCCTTGCACAATTGTCCAAGCCGCTTTAGATCCGCAGCAAAACCGCTAGTGAACTGCACGTGACTGATTGCGATGATCCGAGTCCGATCGGTAATCTTCGATTCCAGTTCTTCAAATGACCACGATCGCGCAAACGAGTCTTGGACATCCGCAACGCCGTCTTCTTCTGTCTGCTGAAACGGGACATCGGACAGCAAAACCAATTCGACGCCTCGGCGTTTCTGCTGAACGACCCACGGATAGTGATTGGCAGGGTACTCGTTGATGTAGCTGATGACTTGGTCGCCGGCTTCGAACGGATAGCCATTGGCAATCATCGAAATCGCTTCCGACGTATTGGTCGTCATCGTGATGTTGTCGGCTTCCGTCTTCATCAACGCGGCAAAGTTCTTTTTAAATCGACCTGCGATATGGTCTTCACCCAGGTATTCGAAAATCATTCCCAGCCCCAAGTCCGACTGCATCTTCAGGCACTTGATGGCTCGCTCGGCAGCAGGCCCGTACAGCGGCGACACGCTGCAATACGCCATGAAGTTAGTAGTTTTCTTGATGGGAAATTTTTCGGGAGTGCGTTGAAGTTTGAGCATCTTTGATACTTGCTGTGGTTCGCTTGAAGGTGATCAAATCAAAATTTCGGGAGGCGTTTCTGGACCTTAACTTGAACGCCAATCGATTAATGGTTATTGGAAGAGAGTAACACTTTCATCGACCAAGAGCGACCACACTCGGCTGATAGTCAGTCGCAACTGCAATCGCACGCCCAACGAATTTGTCACGAAGGAAGTTGTTCTATCGCGTGCCAACAAGAAATCACCCTCTTGCTTCACTCACCGATCAAAATCTGGGGCGTCGACGGTTTTTCGTTCGTGATCAACTTAGCAGAGACAACGGCAATCAGCGCATCTAACTTGCCCAGCGAATCAAAACGCATCACCGAAGGTTGATTCTTACGCCAAGTAACATTCCGTTCGCGTCGAGCAACACCGAAAGGACGATGCCATCAAGTCCGCACTCCCAGCGGTCATGATGAACTCAGGTCCATTCATGCCCCGTAGCCAATGATGCCTCTCCCGAATTCTAACGTGCAACTCGCGACCTGCTCCGAAGGAGAACTCACAAAGTGAGTCTAAGAGGCCATGTGATGACTCGCGGTCGTCCCAGTCGTCAACAGCGAGCCCGAGCCTGTGAGCTCAAGGAAAAACTCGCACAATCCAAGAAGGTGTTTCGCAACGAAGAGGTCTCGAAGAGCGACGTGTTTCGCGAAAATCAGACGCGTTAGGGTGTTGCAAGAATGGGATTGAGCAACGTCAGAGCAACGTCAGAGAAACGTCAGAGAAACGTCAGAGAAACGTCAGAGTTTTGACTTAAAACTGTCCCGGTTCACATAAACCGTGCGAAGTTATCTGGGAGGAACTGGCCAAAAACCTCCATGAAAAAGCACCCCCGGCAGGAATCGAACCTGCGACACCAGCTTTAGGAAAGCTGTGCTCTATCCCCTGAGCTACGAGGGCTGGTCAGCCTGTTATTGCGATTGCTCATGATGGAGTCGAGGTGATCGACTATCATCCAAAAATCATTCACTCCGCAAGAACAGTTTAGCGTCTGGCCGTTCGATTGCTACGGCTCGAACGAATCTTAAAGGCACTCCTCGTGAGTCCACAACATTGAGACAGCTTTTTGACACCTCTCAGTGAACGCCACTTT
>CALFWL010000039.1 GCA_937928215.1 uncultured Pirellulaceae bacterium
TCGGGTTTTGATCGTTGAGACGAAGGGTGTGGAGGACTTAGATGTTCCGCCAAAGATGGCTCGGCTGAAGCAATGGTGCGAGGACGTGAATTTAGTTTCCGATGGCGTGACGTACGATTTCGTTTTCGTTGACCAAGCGAGCTTCGAGAAGTACCAGCCGAAATCGTGCCAAGATTTGCTCGATGGTTTCGTTGAGTATCAGTAGCTTCGATTGGAAAAGATCTTGAAAAAATTGGCCTGTGGGCGTTCCAAAACCGTAGTGATGAACACTGTTTTTTTGGAAGTTCGTTACTTCCACGTGCTTTCTGGCCTCATGTGTCCTTCCAGTTGCATAAAATAAAGGGTGGAGTTTAACGATGACCATTCCAGATTGGACTGCGGCAGGGATACTTCCGCCGATTGATGCCCGGGATCCGGTGTCCAATGCAAGGTCACCCTACCAAGCCACTTTAAGTGACGTGATCTTGCGTTTTGGCACTTCGTCTGAACGAAGAAAAATTTTACGTGGCTGGATAGATTATCGAGCTGAACTCTATGCGGTTGGAGTTGAGTCTGGTTTTCAGTGGGTTGACGGTAGCTTTTTGGAGGATATCGAAATGCTCGAACATCGGCCGCCTCGGGACATCGATTGCGTCACGTTTTACCGCCTACCCGAGGGGCAAACCGAGCAAGCGACATTAGAGGCAAATCCAGAATTATTCGATTTAAAGAAGGTAAAATCGAATTATCAAGTTGATGGGTTTTTAACCAACCTGTCCCTTCCAGCCGATAAGTTGATATTGCGAAGTTGCTACTGGTACGGTGTCTGGTCGCATCGGCGAGGTGGGAGCTGGAAGGGCTTCATCGAAGTGCATTTGGACCCATTAGAGAAATCGGTCGCAAGTAAGTTGCTGGATTCATTGAACGAGGAGGGAAAGTCATGATTACTTCTGATGAAACTCGTCTGCGTTCTGAGATTGGGACAGTTCGAAGGATGCTTGAAGATTTGCCATCCGATGCCGCGATCGATCGATTGAGTCTGAAAGGGCGGATTGAGGAGTTGACGGAAGAGTTATCTCATCTTTCCCATCAACCGGAAGCCGCGATAGCACGGCTCACTTTCCGAGGACATCCCGTTATTGGTTCGCACGGAATATTTGCGGATTTCGCGTCCAAAGCGACTTCAAGTTTTACAGAACTGGTGACCGTGCTAGCGGCGGCACAGACAAAGCCTGTGGCCGCGACGGGGCCGATTCCAAATCGTGATGAAGCTCAGTTGTTGGTAACAGGCACGGCCATCGGCTCATTTGGTTTTGAGTTGCGGGAACATGTTGTTCAAGCATCTATTCGCCAGATTGAGTCGCCTGTTACTTTGGCATTTTCGCAAAGTTTGGAGTTGCTTGAAAGCGTGACTGGAGATGATGACGATTTGACCGAAAGTATTGCAGGGCTGGATGAACGGTCGATTGCAAATCTCCGGAAGTTTCTTGACGTGTTGGCGTCGAGCGACGCAGTTTGCAACTTCTCGTTTCATGACCGTGACTTTGGATTCCGGGACGTTGCACAGATCAGGCGAGGGCTTGAAAGACTTGCAACTGAAAATTTTCATGAAGCCTCGGAGAGTTTTCACGGATCTTTCTTGGGCTTTCTGCCGACGCGACGAACATTTGAATTCAAGATATCTTCGGGGGAAAATGTCATCGTTGGGAAAATCAGTAACGAAGTTGAGCATCCCAGCAAAATTAATGAGAATCTGAACCGCGCCGTAACGATTGAGTTAGTTTCCACTCGCCTTGGTCAAGGCCGCCCTAGGTACGTCTTGAAAAAAATGCCAGATTGGCCCATGAAACCGTAATTTGCTTGGGCAGTTGCCCGAAACGTTGGAAAGTTAGATCATAGGAGCCACGGCAAAGATGCTGTGGCTCCTTTTTTTAATTGATGTTGAACCCAGTTGGCTCAATCGTTTCGCATGTCAAACCTGCCAGCTAAATCGGAACCTGACTCGAATGAGCACCTGCTTCGTCGCTCTTTGGGGATTGTGGGTGAAGAGGCGTTTGAATCGGATCACTCGGAAGCTCTGGATGCAGAGAATATTGTCGATCTGATTCTTTCCGATCCGGATGTGACTCAGCATGTGACTCGGCGACGTTGCGACGGATTCGATTCGATCACGGGTTATTTTCGATGCCTGTTTGAAGCCAGTCAGGAACGAGCGATTTTGCATGTTCCGATCCACCCTCCGATGATTAGCGTTCCTGACGTGGAAGCGTTGTTCGTTGAAGAGGATGACTCGTTTCGAATTCGTGTCACCGATCGGCAGAAATTCGGTGCTCGACTGGAGATCATTCGATCCGCAAGGCAGGAACAAGCAGGGAGCGTGATGGTCGAAGTCATCCTGACCGCGTCGATTGAGAATTCGACCGAATGACAACGCGACCAAATAAGACTCATCCGATTCGGGATTCAGTTGAGCGTTGGCTCATTAGATAAACACGATCCGACAAACACCAACAGGAAGACCTTTGAAGAACGAACTTGAATCGCTGTTACAGCCCTATCAACAGACTCACGTTTTGCAATTCTGGGACGAACTGGACGCGGTGGCTCAGCAAAGCCTTGCCGACCAGATTCGTGCGATCGATTTCGAGCAATTGCAGACGTTGGCCGGGGCAACAGGTGCTGCGGCGAAGTGGGATGAACTGGCTGCCGAAGCTGAGGTTCCTCCCGCGATCACGGCAGATGATTTCGCCAACCCCGAATCTTATCGGGCCGCCTGTGAGGTCGGCCGAGCTGCACTTGCCGATGGCAAAGTTGCCATGGTGTTGGTCGCAGGAGGGCAGGGCAGTCGGCTTGGGTTCGAGCATCCCAAAGGAATGTTTCCGATCGGACCGCTAAGTGAGCGAACGCTCTATCATATGTTGATTGACCAACTGCTGGCCCGAGGCGAACAGGTGGGTAAAGCGATTCCGTTTTACATCATGACCAGTCCGCCGACGCATCAGGAAACGTCCGAATTTCTGGCGGACAATAATTACTTCGGGATGGATGCCGAAGACGTGACGATATTCTGTCAGGGAACGATGCCTGCGGTCGACGCCAACGGAAAGCTGTTGCTGGCAGACAAGAGCACGATCTTTACCAGCCCAGATGGTCACGGCGGCACTTTGGGCGCACTCAAACGCGACGGCTGTCTGGATGACATGAAGGCTCGCGGGATCGAACACGTGTTCTACGGGCAAGTCGACAATCCATTGATTCAAGCCTGTGATCCGGCTCTGCTGGGCTACCACATCAAAAGCTCTAGTGAGATGACATCGCAGGTCGTGCGTAAACATGACCCTATGCTGAAAGTCGGCAACGTGGTGGTGGTGGACGGGAAGACGCAAATTATCGAGTACAGTGACTTGCCGGATCAGTACGCACGTCAGACACTGCCGGACGGATCCCTGAAACTATGGGCGGGTAGCATTGCGGTCCACATTTTCGAACGTTCGTTTCTCGATCGGACCAGTGATCAGGCCGATGCGTTGCCTTTCCATCAAGCGCACAAGAAAGTTGCGTATGTTGACGCTCAAGGGAAGCTTGTGAAGCCAACCGAAAACAATGCGACCAAGTTCGAGCGATTTATTTTCGACTTGCTGCCGTCCGCGAAAAACGCGATTGTTTGCGAGGTGGATCCTGCTGATGGATTTTGTGCGGTCAAGAATGCTCCGCCCGCTCCATCGGAAACGCCTCAGCATGTGAAGGATGCGGTTGTCGCGTTGCACACACGTTGGCTTGAGCAGGCGGGTGTCACGGTTGCCGACGGTGTCAAGGTCGAGATCAATCCGCGTTTTGCTCTCGACGTTGAACAACTGAAGGAAAAAATTCCGACCGGCACGACGGTTACGGAAGATAAATACTTTGAACCCGAAACGGTTTAGGTGCGAGCAAAATACAAGCTCGACACGTGAGCCAGTGGACGTGCGCAATGAGCAAGTTTGAGGTCATGCGGTGGTACGGGTAATTGTGAGCCACTCGATTGCGCGTCGAGCTTGTAATGAACCCAGCAATAGAGTCTGTTTTGAATAAGGATATCGATGATTTACGCAACAATCATGGCGGGTGGCGCGGGAACCAGGTTCTGGCCGGAAAGCCGGAAGCGGACTCCGAAGCAGTTGCTGAACCTTTCCGGTGATCGATCCATGATCCAATCGACCGTTGATCGGTTGAGCGGTCTGTGTGATTCCAAGAACGTCTTGATCGTGACCAACAAGGTGTTGGTTGATGCAATTTCGGAACAGCTGCCGGATGTCCCGCGAGAATCCATCATTGGCGAGCCGGCCAAGCGAGATACGGCTCCTTGCGTTGGATTGGCGGCGGCGTGGGTGGCGGCTCAAGACCCCGATGCGACTATGGTCGTGATGCCAGCCGATCATGTGATTGGACCGGATGATGTCTTTCAAGCTGCGATTCAGCAAGCGGTTGATCTGGTTGATCAGGATCCGACTCGGATCGTGACCTTTGGGATCAAACCCAATTATCCGGCCGAAGTGTTTGGCTACATCGAGCGGTCGTCTGACACGACGAAGGATGTGAAGTTCCCGACTTTTCCGGTCAGTCGTTTTCGTGAGAAACCGGACGCCAAAACGGCACAAGAGTTCCTCGACGCCGGTACGTTTTATTGGAATTCGGGGATTTTCGTCTGGAAAGCAAAGACGATCCTCGACGCGTTGCGGAAGTTCGAGCCTGAAATGGCGGCTCACGTCGATGCGATTGGAGCCGCGATTGGTAAGCCGAATTTTGCTGATGTGCTGGAATCAGAATTCTGTGCGATCAAAGGAACGTCGATCGATTACGCGGTGATGGAGCGGTATGACAACGTGCTGGTGATCGAGGCTCCATACCAGTGGGATGATCTTGGCAACTGGACTGCTGTTCCACGGCAGAAAGGCACCGACACCGATGGGAACACG
The DNA here is from genome assembly GCA_937928215.1 of uncultured Pirellulaceae bacterium. Lineage (GTDB taxonomy): Bacteria > Planctomycetota > Planctomycetia > Pirellulales > Pirellulaceae > Mariniblastus. The sequence goes on from CALFWL010000039.1 coordinate 4,935, forward strand.
CTTGAAGGCAAGCACATTGCCATCAAGACCGAGAATTCGATCGTGCGAGGCGATGGTCAGCATCTGGTGGTCACCGTTGGCATGAAAGACGTGATCGTGATCCAGACTCCTGACGCAACCTTGGTCGCCAATCGCAATGATGAAGCGGCGATCAAGGATGTTGTTGCCAAGTTGGCCGAGCTTGGTTGGGAAGAGTATTTGTAATGGGAGGTCGGAATAGGGAGTGAGGAGTGAGGAGTGAGGAGTACTGATGCTCCAGTAACGTGCGAAAATGTGACCCAGATCTGCCTTCCTGAGTCCTTGCATCCTGCCTTCCAGAACCCAGAACCCTGAAAACCGAAAACCGAAAACTGAACCCGGAAAACCGAACTTGGACCCCGTCTCAGACAACTCGCCCGGACAGAAGTTGCCTTTCAAGGGCCGCATCGCCGGAATCGATTTCGGTACGGTCCGGATTGGCATCGCTATCAGTGATCCTAGCCAAACCATTGGCTCGCCGCTCGAAGTTTTCACTCGCCGCACGCCGGAGCTTGACCGGCAGCATTTCGTGCAACTCGTTCAAACGGAGCAGTTGGTTGGTTTCGTGGTTGGTCTGCCGGTGCACATGAGCGGCGACGCTAGCGCGAAGTCGGATCAGGCGATTGAGTTTGGCACTTGGTTGTCCGGGGTGACATCGTTGCCGGTCGACTACATCGACGAGCGTTACACGACCGCGATGGCTCGGGAAGTTTTGAACCAAACCGGTCTGTCTGGAAAGAAACGCAAGGCGATGCTCGATAAACTTGCCGCTCAAATTATTCTCTCTTCGTGGTTGGAGAGACGGTGAGCGTGAAACGCTCTCTGGGAGGTCGTTTCCCCTTAGCGGCGCGTTGAGTTGGCGATTTTCCCATCGGGAGGATTGGCTTTGTCGCAAAACGTTCCGTCGCATTTTTTGGTAAACTTCGGGCTCGATATTCACAGGGTTAAAAGGGTTTGCATCATGCCTCTCCATCAGGGCGAAACACAGGAAGAACTTCAACGAAAACTCAGTTGGGACCGAGAAGTCGCCAGCGATCCGGCCGAACGAGAGAACTTGCGAAAGTACATTTCGCTGCAACTGGCAGCGGCGGGGTTGGTTCCTCCGGAAGAGGGTCAATCTCTGGCTCAGTTCTCCCAAGGAATTCTGGAGAACCTGCGCGAAAAAAATCGGCTGCTGGACGGGCATCGTGCGCCCGTTGATGCTCGGATCGAGTCATTCCTGTGCGAGTACTTTGCCGATCAGAATCTGGAGAGTCCACTACGAGTCCCCTCGTCCAGCTTGGTCCTCGACCGGCATGGGATGGCTCGTGAGTTAAGTCTTCCGGCAGACGGTCACGCGTTTTCCAATAAGTTGGTCGATTCTCGCCGGTTGCGCAACGGCGTTTTGAACAATCCCGTTCACGATCGCAGAACGACGGCCGGGACGTTCCACATCGTCGAAGGTGGGTTGCCGGTTCCAGGTGACAAGCGTGCGGTGCCCAAGCAGACGTTCGCCAAGCTGATGCAGGCCGCGCTCAAGCCACCCAAGGAGATGTTGCTGTTACCTTACACGTCCGAAGCGTCCCGTCAGGCATTCACTTGGGTGTCGCTGATGCTGCGCCCGCTCGTTTGTCCCGAGGTGCCGGGCGTCTGTCCGGCTCAGTCCCTTGAAGTTCGTTTTTTCGCTCCGGCCAGTTTGGTCAGCAACTTGGATTTTGTCGAATCGATCTTCGGGAACGCTGGCGATCCGCTGGTACCGGTCAACAATGCTGCGTTGGACGTGCACGGCTGGAGTGGCCACACCGGCTGTGTGATTCTTGCTCCGCACCTCACGTCGATTCCGAAAAAAGACCTTGGATTGCCTCACGTGGACGAGGCGACCGATCGCCAGAAACGCGATGGCATGTGCTGGTCGGATCCGACTGAGTGTTACAACAATGGGACGGCGTTCAAGTTGACCTGTCGAGACGAAAGAGGCGTGGTCGTTACGTTGATCGCCGACAATTACTACGGCTATTGCAAGAAAGAAGTCAAGACTCAGATCAGCTACGCGGCCAACTTGATGGGTGGCGTGGAAGAAGAACACGCGGGTGGTGCATTGGCATTCGCTTCGTACTCATTGGGCGAAGAATTTCAAGTGAACAGCCGCCGCTACAACGGTCGAAGTTTCGAAGATGTGGCTCGTGATTACGCGGCCTTCATTGATGCTCGGCCTGATGGCTATGGGGTCGATCGTAACTTCCCGTCGCTGATTTACATCCCGGAAAACGCACTTGTTTCGCTCAGCAGGCGATGCGTTTCGTGGACTCGAGCGGACGGCAGCGAGCATCAGATCGCGTTGTCGCCTGACAATGTTTACATTGCTCCCAGCGGCTATCAGATCCGTCTGGAAAAGCACCCGACGGCTCCTTCGTGGCGTTTGGTCGGCACGGTGGGGGAGGGTGTCTTTTGTCACAAGCCTTGCACGGTCAGTGGCGGCGGCAAGAGTGAGATCAGCAAAAGCTTGCGAGACTACATGTTGTACGGCCCGATCTTTGTGGTCGATCAGGAAGCCGATTTCGCGAAGTTGGATGAAATTTTTAGCTACGATTATTCGAAGCGATGGCGATCGGACTATGACGACAAACCAAGCTACGAAAAGGGAAAGCGACGCGAGTTCCTTGATCCGGCTCGCTCCCTGGGAAGCTGTATCAAATTGTTGTCGCATTCGAACGATTTCAATGAACCGTACAACCAATGGCTGGCCTCGATTCCCGAGCACATTTACGGCTTGGCATTCATTATTAAACGCTTCACCAAACCGGACATGGAGGGCAATTGGCGTGATCACTTTGGTGTTGATGTGGTCAACGGATCACCAGGCCATGAACTGAAAGTGGGCGATCGCAGTCTGGTGGGAACTTATTTGCGAGTCGGTCTGGCCAACGGGCGGTGGCGAACGTTCAAAGTGCGACAGGACTTTGTCGCAGCGGCGAAGGTGCAGATGGAAGACGATATCAGTGCCAGTACCGTCGTGAACGCGAATTTGATCCCGGATGCCGGGCCAGCGGTCAAGAAAGCGGGTAGCTATAAATTTGTTCGCAACTGCGAATACCGCCTGTTCCAACGACCCGATGACGCGGTGCATCGAGGCTTGGACAAGCAAACGGAGATCGATCTCGCTCGACCGGGTAATTTCATCAGCAACTTCGAACCACTGACCATCTCCGAGGCGGCCGAATTGGTTGACGATGTCATTGGCTTTGACGAATTCACTCAACCGATGCAGGATCTGCTTGTCGGAGCCAGCGAACAAACGGACGGTTACGTGGTCAGCAGTGCTCACCCTCGTTTGATGGACGGCGTGCCTACCAAGAACCCGCGTTATCTTCAGGATCGGCCCGATATGGTGCGAGCCCGCGAAACTTATACGGCGCAGGTTGGCGTTCGCCTGTTCCGCGCGATTCCGATGAACGAGGCGGTTCACATTCCTGTCGGTGCGATCTTGAGCGGTCGTCGCAACAATCCACCGTCCGCCAAAGATGGAATTCGCTCGCTGGCGGTTTACAGTCCGTTGCATTATCAGGAATTGCCGGAACTGATGATGGATTACGTTTGCTCTTTGACGGGCAAAAGTCCCAGCACGACCGGAGCCGGAAGTGAAGGCGCGTTGACCAAGGGACCGTTCAATATGCTGATGACGACAGCAGATCTGAACGCGGCGCTGGTCGCGATGATCCTGACCGAGCTGGCGGGGTTCAGCACACCGGCCGGACACGTCGGGCCTGATTTCGAAGTCGGTCACGACATTAGTCTACTGATCCCAGAAGTCTGGTGTCGGATGGGGCCGCAAGAACGTGATCCCAAAAATCTGATCGAGAATCGAATGCTTGAGAAGATCAGAGACTTCGAGCATCGGGGTGAGCAAATCCTAGCCAGTCGGCTCGGGTATCGAATGACGCCTCGATTTTTGACGCACTATCTCTCTCGTGTGTTCGACAACCCTTCGAAAGTATTCACGGCCGAGATTCTGGATCCGAGTCTACAGGATGCGGATTCCTATGCTGATGGAATCAAGTACATCATCGAGGCACACGAGCGTGTCGCGCGACAGTATCTGAGCGATGGCAGCTACAAGCTGGCATGTCCTCCACTGCAAGCCTTGCTGAGCATCATGGCCGAGGGTAACTGGCACGGTCACGACGTTACCAGCCCGGAAGTTCGAAACATGTTCACGCGGGAGTATTTGCTATCGAGCGACTGGTATCGCGAGCGTTTGGCGCACAAGCAGCAGAACGACATCAAGCTT
>CALFWL010000040.1 GCA_937928215.1 uncultured Pirellulaceae bacterium
GAAATGCAAAGTTGGTCGGAAGAAAGCTCTTTCTTCCCCAATTCGTTTCCGTGGTCCACTGCTCGTTGGGCCGATAGGCTTTCGATTCAACCGGCGCGCGTCGGTACCAGACCGTGTCGCCGTTGAGTGTCAACTTTGCGAATGCCTTCACCCGCTTGTACGCACAAACGTACAGAAATTCCTGCCCCTTTTCTTGGCGGACTTCAATTCCGTGTCCACCTCCTTGGAACTGGCATCCGAACGCACGAATGAATTTTCCTTTTTCGTCGAACACAAAAATGGATGGGTGATCTTTCTGATCCGGTCGACCTTCATGGATCACGTAGACTCGATTTTTTGAATCCACTGCCACGCCGTGCGTCGTCCGCCATGAATACTTGTCCGGCAATTGAGCCCATTGATGATTCACGCGGTATTGATGCTCGCCTTCGCCAATCACCATTTCATCGGCCCGATTCGGTTCAGTTCTTCGCGCGGTCAGGATGGCGGGGCACGCAAGGACGGTTGCAGAAGCTGCCGTTGCGTTGAGGAACGTCCGTCGAGTCTTTTTGTTTTTCATGAGTAAAGTTTCACAGAAACGGTTCGGTGGAATGATATGTTTTATGCTCAAACGGAAAACGAAATGTCAGAGCAATGCAAAGGAGTTTCAGCTTACTCGAGTCAGTCGAGTGATGCGGCCGCTTGGGATGCGTTCCGCTACCAAGATATTACCCTCGGAATCGAAACAGGCATCGTGTGGGGCGATGAAGTGGCCGTCTTGCCATTTGTCAGGATAAGCCCGCAGGTTCTTGATTAGGCGGGAGCTTTTGACTCCGTCGTCGAAGCGAACAAGTACCTGATTGTGTTCATCCAACAGCGTCAGCCTCGCTCCCAGTTCAGCGACCAACAGTTGGTCTTCCCACGCGTCGATGTTGGCTGGTTTGCGAAAGCCGCCGAGCGTTTCGATGTATTTGCCGTTGAGCGTTAGACGTTGCAGTGTGTTGCGCGCTCGGTCCGTCACGACCAAAGATGGTTCGGGACGTCCGGGGCGACGATCGATCCACAAGCCGTGCGAGGTGTTGAAAGTCCCCTGCCCTTCACCGGGACCACCAAAGCACTTGACCCAGTTCGCATCCTTATCGAATTGGTGGATGAAGTACGATCCGTAGCCATCGGCCAGCAAGAAACCGCCGTCATCCAGAAACGTGAAGTTCGTCGGTAAGAATCCTTTGCGATTCCATGAAGGCCGAGTCGAAGTGTCCTGGCCTTTCGCGTAAACCCCCGACTCCATCGGAGCCTTTTTGTACCAGACGATCTCGCCCGAGGTCGTCAGCTTGGCGAACGCTTTTACTTGTTGGTAGCCAGTGACATAGATGAAGTCATCGCTGCCTTCCCTGCGTACTTCCAAACCGTGCCCTCCACCCTGAAACTGGCTTCCAAATGCGCGTATGAATTTTCCTTCGGGGCCAAAGACGAAAATTGAAGGATGATCTTTCAGCTTTGCGTCGCCTTCATGAATTACGTAGATGTTATTTGATGAATCGACGGCAACATTGTGGGTGAACTGCCAGTGAAATTTTCCGGGCAAATCGACAACTTGATGGTTCACGCGATAGCGATAATCACCGTCGCCGATGACGACCTCATCCGGGGCGGTGGGGCGCGTCCGTCTGGCTGTCACGACCGCGGGAGCACCGATGGTCGCGCAAAATCCAACCGACGTACTTAAAAATGCTCGGCGCGTAGATTTTTTCGCCATCTGGATGTTTCTCCCTTCCCTCGCAAAAAAATTGAACTCGCATAAACGGGGCAAGCCACGGTTCTCAGGCGGAATTATTGTGTCCCAGCGTTCCGAGGGTTGCAACGCACGACGACAAAATGTGAGGTTCCAGAGAACCAACCGTCGTCAGATGGGTTAAAATCTGAGGTAGTGCGTTATGAACATGCCCTATGGTCATTTAAAGTTCGGGCCGGGTAAAAACGCAATCTACGAAGCGGCAGCCACTTAACGTAGTCGTCTGATCTGAGCATTTAAGTGTAACAAAGCAGTAGCAAATATTTTCCAAAACAGTATGCTCGTGAATTCCAGTGATTTGCCTCGCTTGGGAATTATGGTTGGAGTTTCGTTTTCACTCGAATTTCGGCCACAAAACCCGATTGCCGGCAACAAACCGAGTTTTGACGATTGCTTGGTAACCATACAAAATTTGGGCTGGGTAAAAACTTAATCTATTGGACGGCAACAACTTCTGTGGTCGTCAAGCCAGATCATTTAGGTGTGCCACAGCACGGCGCACTTGTTATTGACCACTCAGAGAACTTGCTCATGACAAACTTCATTCCACCTCGAATTGATCGATCAGGATCGTTTTTTGCTCGGTTGATTCTGTGCCTCGGCCTGATCCAAGTTGTTTCGAGCAACTCGGTCGTTGCTCAACAGGCGGCTGTGAAAAAAGAACTGGCTCCAATCACGCTGACCAGCATTCAGCCAGCCCAAGAATGGGGCGACGCGTTGATCAGCGGTAACGGTAAGCAGGGAGTCATGGTGCATGGCGGTGCGTTGAGCGAAAAGATTGTGCTCAATCACGAGAAGCTCTGGGTACCTGCTCAGTCGGTCAAGCCAGATGTGCCCAACATGGTCGACGCGATGAAGCGAGCCCGCGAATTGGCGAAGCAAGAGAAATGGGGGCCAGCAGCATCGACGGTGTTCAATGAATTCGGAAAACGCAACGCGGTCACGTTTCCGAAAGAAGATCTGATTCGGCCTGGCCCACGGTTTGGACTCAACTACGTTCACCCGGCTCTGTACCTGAAAGTTGCGACCCCCAAGCAGGGCGAAGTCAAAAACTATCGGCGGTCATTGGAACTTGATAGCGGCGAAATTCAGGTCAACTGGAACGACGAGCGCGGCGATTGGCAGCGAAACGTTTTTGTTTCTCGGCCCGATAACGTGATCGTGATGCGGATCAAGCGTCCCTCCAAGGCGAAGCTGACCACGAACATACGCTTTGCCGCTCGACCCGGCTGGGATGAGAAAGACATCGCTTCCCCGAAGCTGGAACATCGCGATGGTGAGATCTATCTTCACACTTACTATAAACATAAACACGGCTTGTCCGATCATGATGGTTATCACGTGATGGCGCGAGTGATCGTCAACGGAGGCACGACGAGTGTCAATGCTGACAGTTTGTCAATCAACGACGCCGATGAAGTGCTGCTGTTGACTCGAATCGAATACCTGCCGGTCGCTGAAGGGGCCCATCGCGACCGCCTGCGAGCGGACCTAGCAAAAGTTTCGGACTCTTACGAACAACTGCTGGCGGCTCACACGAAAATTCATAGTGAGATATTCAATCGGGTCCGTTACCAACTTGGTGGCGACTACGGAGCGGGCCGCACGACCGAAGAGATCATTGCCGAAGCCGAAGCGAACGGTCCCACTCCCGCTTACTTGGAACTGATTTTCGCCACGGGAAGATATTGCTTGATCTCCAGTAGCGGTGAACTTCCTCCAACATTGATGGGAATCTGGGGAGACACTTGGAAACCGATGTGGTGGGGGCACTACACGAACGATTCCAATTTGAATCTGGCGGTCTCAAACGGCAGTGTTGGCAACATGCCCGAGATGATGGAGTCGTACTTCGGCTGGATCGAAACGCTCTACCCAGACTGGCAACGGAACGCGTCCCAGTTCTACGGAGCGCGTGGCTACATGGGGGCGATTGCTCATGGTTGGCGGCATGGCAGTGCGATCGCGGGCTGGCAAAATTGGACAGGAGCCGCAGGCTGGCTGGGTGCCTACTTCTGGCAGCACTATCTGTTCACCGGAGATCGTGAGTTTCTCGCAGATCGAGTCGTCCCATTGTTGGAGAACGTGGCGCTGTTCTATCAGGACTTCCTGGAGCCGATGGAAGATGAGCACGGCAAGTTCTTGATCTACCCCAGCGTTTCTCCCGAAAATCGATCTCCCAATACCGCCGGAGCACCAAACGCGACGTCGGAGATCGCAATCATCCGAGCGACTTTTAACTCTCTGATCGAGGCTTACCGCGAACTGGGCATCAAAGAAGACCGAATCCCCGCGCTCGAAGCGTTTCTGGAAAAAGTTCCCGACTACCGCATTAACGAAGACGGAGCCATCGCGGAATGGAGCTATCCAGGAGTCGCCGAGAACTATGACCATCGACACAACTCGCACCTGCACGCCGTCTACCCGGGCGTCGACATCAATCCATCCACGCCCAAGCTTTACGAAGCGGCCAAGATCGCGATCGCAAAACGGCTGGAAGCGGGACAAGGCAACAAGTCGGCTCACGGCTTTATGGAACTTGGCTTCTACGGATCAAGGCTTCAATCTCCGCAGATCGTCTGGAATATGCTGGACGATTACGCTCGCAGCAAGTTCATCTATCGCAGCTTCATCAGTTCTCACAATCCGAATCACCGTATTTACAATCTGGATTCAATTCTGTCGTTGCCCGCAATCTTGACCGAAATGTGTTTGTACTCGCGGCCCGGCGAGCTGAACCTGTTGCCGGGCATCCCGGAAGATCAACTGCCAACCGGCCAGATCGCGGGCATTCTCGCTCGCAAGGGCATCACGATTCACCTATTGAAGTGGGATCTGAAGTCGGGGCGGATCGATTTGCAGCTGACCAGTAAGTCTGACCAACGAGTGGTCGTGTCCAGCCGATTGAAGATCCAAACGGTCGAATCGGGAGCTGCTTTGCAGCTAGACGATGCTTGGTATTTGGGGCTCAAAGCCGGTCAGCAGGTCGACGCCGTGATTCGATTGAAGCAATAGCCGAATAGCAATGTGATTTCTCGCAACGTGATTTCTCCTGTTGAATGGAGGCTTGAGGCAAATGTTTCTTCGAATGATGCCAAGGTTTGTATCTTTGAAGATTTTGAAATCATTTCCAATTTCCCTGCAATACAACGATTGGACGGACGAACAACCGCTTTCCGACGCTCATTCCATTGAGAATCCCACTGCGCAGGCAAGCACATGTCCGAATCCGCCAAGCCTCAAGTTCGATCCGGTACGATCGGGAACTGGCTTTATCAGCTCGACCGAATTCTACGCGGCGAAGCGACTCGCCCAACCGATATTCAACAGGCCGATATCAAGATTCCAGTCCTTGGAATCACGCTGGTCGTCGTTGTGTTGGCGGTGATCTATGGCTTTTGCATGGGTGTTTTCGGGATTGCGACAGGAATCGAATCCGCACAATTGCAGAAAGCACTGCTGCAGACGTTCGCGTCGATGAGCAAAGTGCCGCTGCTGTTCTTCCTGACTTTAATCGTCACATTTCCATCGCTGTACGTGTTCAACGCACTCGTGGGATCGCAGTTGAAGATTTTGCCTGTGCTGAAACTGCTGATTGCATCGCTGGCCGTCAATCTTTCGGTGTTGGCGTCGATGGGACCGATCCTCGCATTCTTTTCGCTCAGTACGCCCAACTATTCTTTTATCGTTTTGTTGAACGTCGTTGTGTTCACTGCCGCAGGAACCCTCGGTCTGACGTTTTTAATTCAAACACTCAATCGGCTGACCGTTTCCCAGCATGGGCCGTCGGCACCGGTTGCCGCGATTCCAGTGGGACCGGTCGAACCGAATGACGCAGAATCCGAAGGCTCCAGACTGGCCGTGATCAAACCTGCTGTAGAGCCAGGGCCGCTGGATCGATTGCAAGGAATTGCGATGGGATCGCATGTGAAGAAGGTGTTTGGCTGTTGGATCGTTGTCTTCGGCTTGGTCGGCGCACAGATGGGTTGGGTGCTCAGACCGTTTATTGGCTCACCCAATTTGCCTTTTCAATGGTTCCGCCCTCGTAGTTCCAACTTTTTCGAAGCCGTCGGGAACACGATCTACAACCTGTTCTCTTGATCTATTGCGATGTCAAAAGAGCCAACCATTCCGTCGCGAATCGATTTTATGTTGCAAGGCTGGAAGAAAATGGCTCGAGGGTTTGATACCGTCGACCACATTCTCCGCCGGCAGTCGGTCAAACGTAACCTCTCCTCCAACCGCGACGGACGTGTGTCCCTGCGGACGACGGTGTTCATCGTCATGCTGCTGGGGCCAATCTACGGAATTGCCATGGGTTGCTATGCTTGGGTGGCAGGTGAAAGAACGTTGGTCGAACAGATCCCGCAAATGGTTTACTCCGGAACTAAAGTTCCACTGCTGATTTTTTTTACCGTGTTGATCTCACTGCCCAGTTTTTTTGTCATCAACACGCTGCTGGGATTGCGAGACGATTTTCGTGAGTCGCTGGCGGCAATTATCTCGGCTCAAGCAGGTATGATCGTGATTCTCACGTCTCTGTTTCCGTTGACTTTGTTCGCCTACGTTTCCACGTCTCATCTGGAGTTCAACTACCCGTTGGCGATTCTCATTAACGCGGGGATGTTTGGCCTAGCGAGCGTTTCAGCGCAAGTGTTGCTGCGAGGCTACTACTCGCCATTGATCGCCAAAGACACTCGTCATCGTTGGATGGTCCGCAGTTGGATTTTCGTTTACGCCTTTGTTGGAATCCAAGCGAGCTACGTGTTGCGTCCATTCATCGGCAATCCGAACACACCGACTTCGTTCTTTCGGAAGGATTCATTCGAGAACGCTTACGTCAGAGTTCTTCAATTGGCCAGCGAAGTGATCCAAGGATTTTTTTCTTAGGGAATCAATAGCGACCGGTTTGACTAATCATGGCATGAAAAAAGTTTGAACAGAAGGCGACTGAAGAGGCAGAGGGAAACTCAACGAAGCCCGGCCTGTAAACACACGAAAACGCGTGGCCAAAAGTCCGACCGGATCGTTCGCTCGGAAGCTTCGCGAGAGGTCTTTCATCCAATGCTGCGAGCAACGAGTCCAGCCCAATGTCCCCTGCCCCTCCGATTGATCCGCTTCTGCTTCTTCCTGTTCACGCCAGCAGCGTGCAAGAAACAAGTTGCTTGATCGTCATCTTGCTCAAACGACCGGCACCACAGGCGCACAATCGAAGTAGCAATTCGTCCGAATCACGTCGACCACCGCGGCGGGGACCATTGTTTCCCACGAGTCATCACCACCCTTGATCTTGCCCAACACCTCACGTGAGAAAATGTCGAGACATTCCGGATCGTAGTTGTCCAGCTCTTTGATGTCGCCACGGTCTCTCAGGTAGTTGTAAAGCGATTGCAGTTCTGGCTTGATCGCTAAGTTTTCTGCCGTCATCATTTCACCCGAGTTTCGGTCTCGCAACGGGTAACAATAGATCTTCAAATCGTTCTTGAACAAACGTCCGAACGATTCCAAAACACCTCCATCAAGCCCGGTGTAATACTGCTCGTCAAACAGATCCAGAACGCTGCCGGAACCCATCGTGATTGCGATCGGTTCCCGAGTGCAACGCGACAGGTAAGCCGCCAGGCGATAGTATTCAAAATAGTCCGAAATCAGCACCGGGTATCCACAAGCGGCCATGGCATCGGCTCGAGCCAGAAAGTCCCGCAAGTCAATCTCGCCGTCGCGTTTCAAGTTGTTCATGGTGATCTCCAGCACTTGAGCAACTTCTTTGTCCGCGACCTTTGGCAATTGCGAGAATTTCTCATGAGCACATCGCAGCATGTCCAGATTCACGTTGCACACCGGGCGAAAGCTACCACGTTCGACCAGAATCGGCTTGCGGTAAAAGAACTCGGACGGCTGCAGCACACTTCCATCAGCAGCAAACATTGCGGCATTGCTCAGCCCCAGTTCAACCAGTTTTAGACTCATCAGGCGATTGTCCACGTGGCGGAAAGCGATGCCTGACAGCTCGATCATGTCGATCTCAATCCGAGACGTCGACAATCCATCCAGCAGCGAATCAACCAACAGTTCGGGCTCGTGGTTCAGCGCAAACGCGCCGTGAACCAGATTCACTCCGACGATTCCCAAGGCTTCCTGTTGCAACGCTGCTTCGTTATCCAGCATGCGAACATGGATGATGATCTGGCTGTCTTCGTCACGAGGATGAGCCTGAAATTTAATGCCCATCCAGCCGTGGCACTCGTTGGTACCTTTGTAGTTTCTTGCTGAAACGGTGTCCGCGAAAGCGAAAAACGCCGTCGTGTCTCCACGAGTATCTCGCAGACGTTCCTTGTTCAACTCATGTTCTTGGTCCAGCATTGCCTGCAAACGTTCGCGACAAACGTATCGCTTCGCCTGTCCATAGATCGCATCGCTGACCGTCATGTCATATGCCGACATGCTCTTGGCAATCGTGCCCGCACCACCACCGACTCGGAAGAACCAACGAACGACTTCCTGCCCCGCTCCGATCTCCGCAAATGTTCCATAACGACGGTTGTCTAGATTGACGCAGAGTGCTTTCTGATGAGTATCCAGTTGATCAGAAACAGAGTTTTTGCGCAGAGTGTTTAACATTTTCACAACTTTCAGGCTTTGTAGAAGAGCAGACCACATCGTCAGACGCAGTCAGAAACAAGCGATAGAAAAGGACTGAACCGTAGGTCAGCGACGATGACGGCTAGAGATTCAAGCTACCACTTTCCCCAATTCGCAATTGGTTGCAGTATCGATTATGACGGCGGCACCGTCTGACGAGTTTGTCGGGAATCCCTGATCAATCTTTTGGATCGACCAATCTAGACACGGCGCGTGGTCAATGATGCCTGCCGGCATGCCCCGAAGTCTTTGATGGTGCAGCACGAGAATGCCGTCAGATTCACGACCGTTCTGCCGGCAGAGGCGAATATCCCGGACTGGCATCTTTGCGTTATCGCGAACCTGGCTTCGACCGCGAGTGTCCGCATCGGGAGCCTGGTGATCGAGTTGAGCAGGTCAACCTCGGCCGGAACCTCGTAAAACGCGTAAAGAAATCGTCAAAAAAGACCGATACCCAACCGGTCTTCGGTTCGCTAAAATGCTTATCCGTATCGGGCATCTGACAGGTCGAGCCAACCTGTTCAACCTGCCCACAAAGATAAACTCGGACGATTAGCTCAGTTGGCTAGAGCGCCACGTTGACATCGTGGAGGTCGTTGGTTCAAGTCCAATATCGTCCACTCCCAAAAGCCCGCTTTACGCGGGCTTTTTTCTTGCCTTTTGTGAGCTTTTTGCGAACATTGGAACGTGAATGCACGATTCAATGCACGTAACGAGGATGCAATCATGCCGCGGCAGTCGAAACCTTACCCGCGAAAACAAACCAAAAGCTGGTACTGCTCCAGCAATGGCTAGCAAGGTTCGTTAGGCAAAGACAAAGAAACGGCCTTCCAAAAGTTTCACGAACTGGTGGCCAAACGCGAATCCCGTGGTGGAGCGTTTACGTCCATTTGCGAGCTGTCACAGGCTTATCTCGATTGGTGCGGGAAGAACCGCAAGGCTCGCACTTGCGACAATCATCTACGCTACCTCAAGAGCTTTGTCGGCCATGTCGGCAAGCGTCTTAAAATCGCCCAACTCCGGCAACACCATTTGCCCAAGTGGCTCGAAGAGCGACCGATCATCCGCGTTTCCTCAAGCATCGACGCGGCTTTCAACGAAGTCACCGGTGCAACGAATTGGGCGTCACCTTCAGCGTCGTCCTGAACGATTAGCTCCGCGAGTTCATGACCAAGCTTCGATCCAAAACCGAAGCCCTGCAACAACTGCTCGAAAGGAGTGACGCCGCCAAAATAGAAAAGACCAAGACCCTGAAGGAAATCACCAAGCTGGAAAAACAGCAGAAGGAGCTGGAACACTACGACCGCGATGATCCAGTTGGCTGAGCAATTTCATCGGTTGGAACAGGTCTGTGGTAACCCGAGGCCCTGCGCACTTTCGTCGGCGGAAGGATGCTCAGAGACGTTCCGCTACTCGGATGCGGAAAGACTTGCGCACCAGTTGCGGAAGTCTTACTCGCTAGGTGAGCGGCCTGCATGCTCGCTTCTATCCGTACTGGAAGAAGTGTGTCGGGTGAAAGTATTCCACCTGCCGTTCGAACGCTCGGGAACCGCTGCGTGTACGCTCAGCGATCGGTTCGGGGCAGCAATTTTGCTGAATTCAAACAATATCCGATGGCGGCGAAATTTTGACCTAGCTCATGAGTTGTTTCATCTTCTGACTTGGAACATATTCCGCCAGGGGGATAGCTTAAAAGAGTCGTCCGAACAGGAAGAGAAGTTTGCCAATCCATTCCTTTCGCAGTCTGTTTGATTCGAACTACTTTGTCGATCTGGACGATGGCGAGGCAGAATCACTTGCCTATTTGTTTTCTCAGCAAAACGACTTTTTAATCTCACCGGGAGACGCGATCACTTACAAAATCCTGGGAAACACAGGCAGAACGGAGCAAGGCATTTCATTGGAAGAGATACTTCAGAAGGCCGGCTTGAGCCGAGATCTATCCTGGCCTTACACCAAAGAATTTCGCGAGAAGTATTCGCGGGACGGAAGCTAGGATATGATTCAGGGGCGAGGGAAAAAGTAATATTACAATCGCGACCGAATCACAGGAAAATTCTCAAATCAATCGACTCCATCACCGGCCTCCTAAAACGCAAGTTCTCAGAGCGCCGCATCATCTTTTGGTGCAAGTAAGTCTTCCAGCCGCTGGACAAAAGTGACGCTTGGCGAGTTCACATCACTCCAGCGTGGTCATGATCTTCCAGTCCAGAAACGCCGTGATGGAAGTGTGTCGATACTGGGATCGTTTGGCATCACGGGCTGGGATGACGAATCACCAGTGGTGGGAACGGGGGCATCGTTGGCCGCCAGTAAATCCAATCCCCGGGGCCTCTTTCTGCCCGAGCCGAAACGGCTGGTTGCGCGGTTCGCCGAGGGTCATTTCAATGTGATTCCTGAGATGGCGCCCGCTTGGTACCTTCGGAACAATTGGTGACGGTGCATTTGTTCCGAGTCCGTAAATTCGACAGAGATTTCAACGATGGGCCGCCACTTAAAGTTCCGACGGTCCTTGGGGCCGAAACCAGAACGATCTTTACGTTCAGCTGGCCGACCACCGTTACCCACCAGTAGACCGAGATGAAGTGTGCAAAGAAATTTACGAACCAGCCGAAAACTACAAGAAGTATCGATCTTCGCAATCGTGATGTCGGTTGGGTGAAATCCGACTTTTTCGCCAACGCATAATTCTTCATCGCGATACCAAGGTCAACCCTGAGTACGAACAATTTCGAAGTGGGACAGGTCAATGAAGAAGTTTATCGAATCCGCCTCCTCGATTGTTTTGCTGGCGACCCTGGTGACCCCACTCGTCGTCGCGGGTCAGGACGTACAGCCAAATTTTGTCTTCCTGTTGGTCGATGACCTGGGCTGGGGCGACATCGGTTGCTACGGGTCCGAGTTTTATGAGACTCCGCACATCGACCGACTCGCGAGTGAGGGAATGCGTTTTGGCAACGCCTATGCTGCGTGCACCGTTTGCTCCCCCAGTCGCGCAGCAATTTTGACCGGATGCTATCCCGCTCGTTTGAAATTGACGGATTGGATTACGGGACACCAGCGACCAAGGGCGAAGCTATCGGTGCCGAACTGGAAGATGAAGCTCGATCATGAACGCGTCTTATTGCCCGAAGCCTTGAAAGAGGCGGGCTACGCAACTGCGTTCTTCGGCAAATGGCATTTGATGCCCAAGGGAGCAGCCGATTTCGATCAACATTATCCGACCAGCCACGGATTCGATTTGAATGTTGGCGGTTGCGAGTGGGGGCAGCCTGCCGGGCCCGGACGATATTTTTCCCCCTTTGGAATGCCTAACCTTGACGATGGTAAACCGGGCGACTTTCTGACGGACAAATTGACTGACGCCGCCGTGACCTTTTTGGACTCAACCAAACGAGGCCAGCCGTTTCTGCTGTATTTTTCGTATTACACGTTGCACGGCCCGCTTATGTCTCCGCCGGAACTGACGGCCAAGTACAAGCAAAAGGCAAAGCGATTTGAAAACAGGAAGAATGAGCTTCTCGATCCCAAGCGTGCTGGAATGGTTGAAAGTTTGGACAACAGCGTCGGGCGGGTCCTAGCGAAACTTGTCGAACTTGGCATCGCGGGCGACACCGTTGTGATTCTGACCGGAGACAACGGCGGCAATTTCGAAGAAACGAGCGGTGGACTTCGTAACTTCAAAGGTTTTTCTCACGAAGGGGCAGTTCGTGAGCCGTGCGTTGTCAAATGGCCGGGCAAGACGACGGCGAACTCCAAGTGCGATGAAGTCGTGATCGGGACCGATTTCTATCCGACATTGCTGGAAATGGCGGGACTACCTCAACGCCCGGATCAGCATCAGGACGGAGTGAGCCTTGTCCCGCTGCTTGATGGGGCGTCAACAGAACTCAACCGCGACGCCGTGTATTGGCATTACCCGCACTATCACCGCACGAATCCTTACGGAGCCATCCGGGAAGATGATTGGAAACTGATCGAGTTTTACGAGACCGGTGAACTCGAACTATACAATCTCCGATCTGATCCGTCAGAGAAAAGCAACTTGGCTCAAGCTGAACCGGATCGAGCCCAGCGATTGCTTAGAAAGCTGCGCGACTGGAGAGTGTCAGTTGATGCCCAGATGATGACCGACAATCCCACACACGATCCAGATCATGCGGACGAACGGATCAAAGACCGCCGGAACAAGTACTGATGTTGCTCGCCATCGCAGCGAAAAAATAGAGGTCTCGATGGACGTTATCCATCAGATTCGATTGAGAAACTGCAAATCGAAGTAATTCTCAAAAAAACGCCAAAGTGCAAAGTTGCGACGGCGCAGAGCCAACGAATTTGTGAGCTTCGAGCGTTTGCGTGATCATTTCATGCTGCTACTTTTCTTCCGTTTGATTGCCCGACCTAAAAGTCTCGCAACGAGAATTTTACAAGATCGCTATCGCTTGTCGAAAGTCTCGTTGTGTCCATCAGTTCAAATCGCGACAAGACGCGTTTGAGCAGGTTCTCGGGTGACGATTGATTCCTGAGAGGTAGCTCAGGCACTGCATTTGCATCGTCCTCTATGTCTGTCGACTTGTGCAGCAAGGTGTAAAGTTCACCGGGGATGAGTAGCGCTTTGGCCGACAAGTTTTTCATCAGCTTCTTCGTCTGACGGATCGTTTTACCAAAAGCGGTTGGCTGATTTTCGGAAGAGCCTGTCATGACTTCTCCCGATTGGATCACAAAACAACACTCGCCGATTGGAATTCCCGAACCGTCAATCACGTCGGCGGTCAGTTGATCCAACGAAGCCAGCAGGTCGTCCAGCTGTACGAACGAAACCAGCATCGATTCGTTATTGCACTCTTCGATGGTGCATCGTTTTTGTGCCACCGGAAATTTCTGCTGGAGTTGTTTCCAATAGTGCCTGACCTGCACGTCACCGACTCGATCAAGCAGGGAGTCGGCTTGTGTGTGCCGGATGGCCAGCAGGTGCAAATTGGAGACGGCCACCAGTTGTTCGGTCTGTCGGATGTCGTCGGGGAAAAGCTTCTTGAACAGTGGGTGTCGTTGAGCCATTGCTGCGGTCATCGCATCAGTTCGAGTGTCGTTGCGAGCAAGCCGAACTAGGACCTCGACGTTCGATTGATTATCGACTTTGACACACGCAGGACCACTGCGGAGTTCGGGCAATGCTTGATGCGAAGCACCGCCAATCGCAAACACGGCTCGACTTTCAGACGCGTTCTGGGAGACATCCAGTTCGCCGGTCTTTTCCAACTGAGGCCCCGTGATTACATATTGACCTTCGACCAGATCGACTCCCACATCAACGTGCTGCCCTTTCAGCAGACGATTCTGAGCCAACACGTGCGGGGCATGGTACGGGCCGCCGATGCACCAAGTTTTCAGTTGGATGTTGCGAATGTCTGGGTGAACACTGAAAATCATTTCAACGGTCTCGGCGAAATCGGTCTCGAATTCGAGGTTACACACTTTGCAGTGAGAGTGTGATTCGATCTGATCGATTGAGCGAATGTTGTCGGCGGCGATTTTGCAGACCGGGCAGATGATATCCCAGGAAAGATTCAATAATCCCGCCTCGATGCTCGACCAGCAAACCTGAAGTGATTGTTCGTTCGAGCAGTTCAGTTTCGCCGCAAGCGTTAGAGGGCGAAGGCGAGCGGCGACGGGGTCAGCCAATTGTTGGATAAGATTGCCGAACCGCTCGGCCAGCACAATGTCTCCGAGTGCCCTCGCCAGCACGTCGACTCGTGCAGTGAGCCGTCTCTTCTGGCGGCGGCTGATTTTTGGCGGACCTTCGAATGGAACATCACAACCGAAGCGGCAGCTTTGATCATTGGCCAATCGCTCCAATCGCGGGTAGACCTTTTCAAGCGATCGGCGAATCAAAATATTGAACTGGATCGGCGCGAATAGCTTTCCAAACAGACCTCGTGGCTTAACCTGAAACCGGTGGAGCAAACGCGTTTTGTGGTCGGCCAGTGGATGCAGTTCGACGGTGCTGGTGACCCATTCGAAAGGGCCCAATTCGAATTCTCGCAGGATGCTCATTTCTCGTTCGCAGATCCATTGGAACGGATGCTCACGCCATTGAAAGCTCAGTCCGTTGAGTTTCGCTTCTGCAAAGATCTTCAAATGTTTTCCGGAATGGTCGTAACGGAACTCGGGGGCCGGAAGGCCAATGGCGCGATTGAATCGATCGGTGTCGGACACCAATGGCCAAAGCTCTTTGGGGGTCGCGTCGAGCGTCCATTGAAAATCGTAGCGTTTCACGCTGGCGTCCGATGTATTGGGCGTCGCGGGATAGATTCTGATCGCCGCTGGTTGATCGTTCAGGATCAGTTGCACGTCGGCCAGCATTTCATCCGCATTCTGGTATCGCAGGTTCGGCTCTTTCTCCAACGCTTTCATGACGACGCTGTTGATCGCGTGGCTGATGTCCTTTCGCAAGAAGGTCAGCGGCATCGGCCGTTGGATTCGATGCATCTCCGCCATCTCGGCTTGGCTTTTGGAATTAAAGGGTGGACGGCCGGCCAGCAAATGGTAGAGCGTGACTCCGGTGGAATAAACATCCGCCCGAGCGTCGATGGTGTCACTTCCCGAGTGTTGTTCCGGAGCCATGTAGGTCGGCGTGCCGAGCGTGGCATGTTGGCGGGTCATGGCGAGCGATTGGCTCTGATCGATATGCCTTGCCAGCCCGAAGTCAGTCAGTTTTGCGATAACGAAATCACCAAGATCTCCCGGCTGATCGATAGTATTGTTCGAGTTCTGAAAGGTGGCGATCACATTGGCAGGTTTCACATCCCGGTGAATGACTCCTTTGGAGTGCATGGCCGAAAGTGCGGTAAGCAAGTCGGCGACGATGCGAAGAATCTGCTTGGCAGGAAGCTGCCTCAGCTGGGGTACGATCCTGTCAAGCGAAAACCCTTCGACGAACTCGCTGGCAATGAAAAAAATGCCGTGAAAGTCGCCGAACTCCAGATGCCGAGTCACATTCTCGCATTTGATTTCTGCATGGAGTCTGGATTCTTTTTCAAAACGCCTGATCGCTTTGCTGTTGGAAACAAATTCGGGGCGAATCATTTTCAAGGCAATTTGCGGATACCCACCGGCGGGGCCGTCCTTCTGCAAAGGCGTTGCTCGGAAGACGATTCCGGCTCCGCCTTCTCCGAGTTTTTGAACGATTGTGTAGTTCGCAAACGTTTGCGGAAGGCGATTGGAGTCGAACCCGTCGTGAGGTTTGGAATCGGCGGGCAAAGCGGCTTCGGCTGAGTGCTCGACAAACGACGAGCTTGGCGTCGACTGATGATCGCTTGCCATGTTGTCCGAACCCGAGGGCACTTCATCGGCATCGCCATGCGGCGCCCGATCCTCATCAGCTCGGGTTTCTTCGTCAGATGACATGTCTGAAATGCTTGTTCGAGTGAAGTCGGATGAAGTTGATGATGGGGATGAACCCCGGATGATGACCGATGAAGGCGGCGCAGTCACGCTGCGAAACTACGGACTGGGGTTTCTTCTAAAAAGTTAGTCGATCGTGGAGCTCCGAATGCCGTGATTGTATGACAAAAGGAAGATTCATAAAACGAAGTCGATGCAAGTACTCGTGCGATTTCCAACTGGCAACGGTCAAGCAAGTGTTTGAGTAAAGCCTTTTCGGTCGTGAGGCGGCTGATGATTTCGGCATCGAGACACGCTCATTCGCCACTGCCGGAAAACCTTTTGAGATCGGCCACGGTTGCCAAGAACGGAGATTTCATTCTGCCCTAGCGCGTGGATTGCGAGAAAACTAAATTCTACTTTTTCCCAAAGATTGACCGGATTCACTGTCAACTTTTCTTAGAGCAATTTAGTTTTAGAAATCTACGGTGGCAGGCTGACAGTGCGTGGCGGCCAATGCCAAGCCGTTCGTTGTGCTGACTCCGTTCTTGCAAGCATCGTGGAAGCCAAGCCGTTCTGCCCGTAAACTGTACGGATGTTTGATCGCCAGCAACTGCTGAAAATTATTTCCGGCCAACGTAACGATGGAGTTGCCCGACTCGCTCGTGTCGCAATGCGCGTCCTGACGCCGGTATATCGAGCGGTCGTCGCGGTGAGGAATCGCGGTTTTGATAATGACGGTGGAGCAAGCGTTGGTAAACGGATTCGCCGAGCCGGCATTCCGGTGATCTCGGTCGGAAACCTGACGACCGGTGGAACGGGCAAGACTCCGATGGTCATCTGGCTGGCTCAGTACCTGCGATCTCTTGATCAACGGGTCGTAATTATCAGCCGAGGCTATCAAGGCAGCCAACACTCAGGTTCGGGACGCAATGATGAAGCACTGGAGATGGAGACTCGACTGCCCGACGTGCCTCATTTGCAGGATCCGGATCGATTTCGCATGGTCCGGATTGCCGTGGAGGAGCTTGAATCAGAAATCGCGTTACTGGATGATGGATTTCAGCATCGGCAGTTGCATCGTGATCTGGATATCGTGTTGATCGACGCGACCGAGCCCTTTGGTTACGGGCGGCTGTTGCCAAGCGGGCTGCTGCGAGAGCCGATCGATTCCTTGGCGCGAGCTGACTTGGTGGTGATCAATCGCTGCCAGTTAGTGAACGCGCAATCGATCGCGAAAATTGAAGCCAAGGTCCGTGCGGCCAATGCTGATGTGGCAGTCATCAAGGCCGAAACGGTAACGCGAAAATGGGTGCAGCATGACGGCACGGAAACACCAATCGACCAGTTGAAGTTACCCGTGTTCGCTTTCTGCGGCATTGGCAATTCAACTGGGTTTATTGGGACGTTGGACCGGTCTGCCGTTGAAGTCGTTGGAGAGCGAGCGTTCGAAGATCACCACGTTTATTCCCGCGAAGACCTCGATTCGCTTGCTAGTGCCGCACAAGCCGCAAACGCCAAGGCGCTGGTTTGCACGCATAAGGATTTGGTAAAAATCGGAGTGAATCGTTTTCAGGATCTGCCGATTTACGCTTTGTTGATTGATTTGCAAATTATCTCGGGCGAGCAGCATCTGAAAGAACGCATCGACTCGGTCGTAGCTTGAGTACGCTAGTGCAGGACGTTGTTGCTGATCGACACAAGCGTTTGAAAACGCCAGTTGAGTTTTAAGGATGATCTTGCGAAGGCGAGAAGGCGCTAGGCTGTGAATGTGCCGAATCGTAGATTTGCTTAGAGCCTTGGGGACAATTGGTGATGGTGCGTGAGTTCTGAGTCCGTAAATTCGACAGGGTTTTGAACGATTGGCCGCCACTTAAAGTTCCGGCGGTCCTTAGCGTATTCGCGCTTTCGCGTGAAAGCCCTTCCGTGGTTGCGGGATGTTGGTCGATCCGTTGGTCAAACCGTCAAATGATACTTCGATTGATAAACTCTTTTGGTCAATCAGCGTCAATCAGCATTTGTTTCATCTCTGCCAGTTCGATTGGGCAGCGGTCGGCGACGTTGTTGACCTCCCATCGATCGTCAGGTTTGGAGTAGAGTCGATATTGCTGACCGTCGGCGATCAGTTTCCAGTCGGTCGTCTGAATCGCAGTTGCTGAACCCATCTGGGTGATGACACGGTCGAGAGAATTATCATCCTGCGGACGAACTAAATGTTGCATCAGGTATTGGCTGCCCGAGCCCGCAAACACGTTTTCTAACAATGACGATAGCTTGCCGGTGGACATGGTTTCGCCGCAACGGCCTGTAGCGATCTCGTTTGATAGTTTAGCCGGCGGGCAAACGATCAATGGAACGTGCACGTTTTCCTGGTGAAGGGCCGTTCCTGCAAAATCTGGATCGACGGCATCGCCAACCAAGCCGTGCTGCCCAAGTGGATACCCTCGTCCCGAAGTCAAAACCAACCAAGTGTTCGTGAATCGAGCATCTTGACGGAGCGTTTCACTGAAAACGCTTAACAGTTGGTCCAGTAACATGACTTGCGCCGCATAAGCTTGTTCCAAGCCAAGCAACTGATCCGGGTCGGCGTTCGCGAGATCAATCCATTCCGATGGCGCGAGAATAAATTCGGGCGGAGGCGGGTCGTCGGGACCGCACTGATTCAGACGGTAGTCGCGTGGTGCGTCCCAGAGTTCACTCATGCCTCGACTGTGCAGCCAAAGCAATGTCCCCGGTTGAACGTTGCCGAGTGACTCGGCTGCTTGAGCGAAAAAGTCTGCCATTTGAGTGTCAGCGGCGGATGCGGCGGGCTTTGCCGTAAGTTTTTTCGTGCCCGGACGGT
Source organism: uncultured Pirellulaceae bacterium (assembly GCA_937928215.1). Classification (GTDB taxonomy): domain Bacteria; phylum Planctomycetota; class Planctomycetia; order Pirellulales; family Pirellulaceae; genus Mariniblastus. The sequence continues at coordinate 18,642 of CALFWL010000040.1, forward strand.
TGACCAGTTGCACTTCGTCGAAAAAGTCAGCCGCTTGATTCTGAGCGACCTGCGAGTCATCGGTCACGAGAATCGAACTTGGGGCATTGGGCAACGAATCGTTGGCAAAAGCCGTCCACCACGAATCGTAAGCCTCGTTCAAATGAACAGCACTGGCGATCGCTTGGTCGAACACGACTCCAGACGCAGCCCATCGATTAAGTTCTGGTGTGTCGATGGACGTGTTTCCGTACGGCCCAATCGATCCAGCTCGCAACCGATCGATCACCAAGACGACTGCGGACGGAGCCTCGGTGTCAGCGCGGGAGTTTTCGTTCGTGGTCGAATCGGGCATTTAAGTTTTCAGGCCGAAGGGGCGTATTGGTTGACGCGTGGGACTCACGAAGACCATATTATCAGGTCTCTGACAACGAGTCCGCTGTGGGCACGGAGAATGTTTCGAATTGAGAACGTCAATACGTCAATAGGAAAGTAAATTGTACAATCGCGAACGACTGCTGGAGCTGATTCATCAACACGCCATACGGTTTGGTGATTTCACGCTCGCATCGGGGCAGAAAGCAACCTACTACCTTGACTGCCGCCAACTGACGCTTGATGGAGAGGCAGCCAATCTGATTGCTGATGGGATCATCCATGCGATTGGAGATCAATTGCCCGACGCGGTAGGAGGCATGGCAATCGGAGCCGATCCGATCACGGCCGCTGTAATCACTCGGGCATGGCAACTGGGCAAACCCATCAAGGGTTTCATCGTTCGCAAGGAAGCCAAGGGGCACGGCACGGGCCAGCAGGTGGAAGGGCCGGTCACTACGGGGCAGACCGCGTTGATGGTTGAGGATGTGATCACGACAGGAGGTAGCTCGCTTAAGGCGATCGCTCATGCACGTGAACATGGTTTGACAGTCGAGCGATTGATTGCGATTGTTGACCGAGGCGAACATTCGGCGGAAGTCTTCGCAGAGGTGGGCGTGAAATTCGAAGCGTTATTTCACGTTTCTGAGGTCACCGATGGCAAGGGCACGTAGTGCTTGGTCAGATCTAGATGCGAGGGTTTGACGACTGAATAAGCGATACGCGATTGTCGCCCAGTGGATTGCGTTTTGACTTCGCCCGCACAAATCTGTGCCGAGCTGGTAAATCCGTGGCTAGCAAATGCCGCGCGCAAGAAACAGATTCTAGAACCGGAGCTCACAGAGGAAACGAAGACTCAAGCGACAAAATGATCGAGTGAGTGCAATTTTTTCTCTGTTGCCTCTATTTTTCTGTGTGCCATTTTTTGGTTCGCTTCGGTTCGCGCTACGGAATTTTATGAAATCCGTTGAAGAACGAGGGTAACGGGCGTCAAGGATCCGTTGTCGGCTGCCTGATTGAAACCAAGCGGTCCCCAAAGTCATCCGATTTTGGCTGAGTTTGCGGGTTGGGAAGAGAATGTCGCTTGTGCTCTGTTTGCCAAGTATCCGGCATGGTCGGAACGTGATTCCGGTTTTTTGGACGATGCGGATAACCACGTTCAGTTTTTGACGAATGCAATGACGATTGCAATCGCAGACATGGTATCAGTTCCGCTCATGATGTCGGTGGCACGTGTCGTGCTCGCCAAGACGATTGAGAGAGCAGACGTCCGCTCAGGATCCAATACCTCGCCTGTAAATGAATGGCCGTCAGAATTTGCCGGCGGGTGTGCGAGGGAATCACTTCACAAGGAGTTTGTAATGAAACGGTTTTGGCATACGTGGCTGGCAATGGTCGCAGTAGCGACAATGGTTAGCACCGCCAGCGCACAAAGTGGATCGCGCTACGCCCCGGAGATTGGTTCGTATCAGTCGATTCTGGCGCGAGCGGGTTACGGAGAAGCGACTTCTCACGCCGGTTACGGTCAGGCAATGCAGACCGCTCCGACTTACGGTCAGCCGTCTTCCAATTGTGCGACTGGGGACTGCGGCGGAGGCGTAATGATGGCACAGCCGGGTTACGCTCCTGCGGGCGGTAACTTCGGACATCCAGGCGGCATGGCTAATCAACCATATGGCGCTCCGATGCAGCAGCAGGCTTTCCAGTCGGCTCAGCCGTATCAGACGACTCCGTTGCCGACGGCTCCCGCTCAGGTCAATCTGAGGCAGGCTGGCCCAATCGTGCCGTCGTCTTCCGATCCGGTGATTTCTTCGTTCGACGGACCATGCACGGGTTCGGCGCCAGCGGGTGGTTACGCGAACTACGCGGCACCGAATTACGCGACACCGAACTACGCGGCACCGAATTACGCTCCCGCGGTTTATTCACCGGGTACCGCGATCGGCGGCGTCGGTGCCGTGGCTGACCGCGCGGGACGTGGTTCCGGTTCCAATTTGGTTGCCAGCGTTTCGGCCCTGGCGTTTGTACGCGATTACGAAGACACTCGTTTGATTGCTCGGAATCCATCAGGTGATTTGTTGTTCACCAACGATGCCGATCACGACACCATTGGGGGTGTGGATTTTTCTGTTGCCAGTCGGAAGCGCAATGGTAACGGTTGGGAAGGTAGGTACTTCGGATTGTTCGCTGACACGGCAGATGCCACTCTGACCGGGGCTGCGGTTAGCTCGGTCGGCCTGCGTGGTTTTGACCGGTTGGACTACGCCGGAAATAGTTTGGACACTTATTACTCAAACGGTACGTCCCAGACTGTGTCTCGTGAAACCGACATCCACAATGTCGAATTCAACTTGCTGCGTAACGGCGGTCGGTTTTGTACTCGCCGTGGACGCAACGCGAACTTCGAGCTGTTGGGCGGTTTTCGCTACTTCCAGTTTGATGAGCAGTTCACCTATTCGACCGCTGACGGTGCGACTCCCTTGGATTACGTGTTGGACGTCGAAAATACTCTGCTCGGTTTGCAGTTGGGAAGTCGCGGCGAAGTTTGTTTTTCCAATCGTCTGCGAGGAGCCGGAACCATCAAGACCGGTATCTTCAACAACAATGTGAATACTCGCCAGCGGATTACTGATCCAACCGGCGCGATTTACGCGACGGTTCCTTCGGCCGCGGGCCGTAACTTCGATTACGGTGATGAGAAAAATGATGTCGCTTTCCTGAGCGAGATCGATCTTGGATTGATCTACCAACTGTCGTGCAAGGCTCGCCTTCGCGTCGGCTACCGTGCTTTGGGAATTGCCGGAGTTGCTTTGGCGACCGATCAAATTCCGTACGAATTTGATAACACGTTGGCGACTGAGTCAGCCAATACCAATGGCAGCCTGCTGTTGCACGGCGGGTACATCGGAACGGAAGTTTGCTTCTAGTGCTTCGTGTGACGATAAAAAGTTTGGGCTGGACAAAAATGCAATCCATCGAGCGGCAACTTAGGTCGTCGTCAAACCCGAACTTTTGAGTGTGACAAAGCGCCGGTTCGATACGCGATAAGAAGATGTTCAATCAAGCCGCTTTCCGATTTGGGAAGCGGCTTTCTTTTTGGTTGCTTGGTACTGCAAACCAACCGTTGGCGGGATGGAAATCTGGCTCACTGCGAACGGTCCACCGCTAGGGGTCGTGCTACAGGCTTCGATGCGTCGTTGGTGACCGATTTGCGTCGCCCATTTGAATCAGCACGTTACTTAATTGAGGCAGAATGTCGACCGAGGCGCCGGATGCCAGCAACTGGTCGACTTCCATTACTTCAAGAACCGCGTCGAGTACTTCCGGGTCATCGTTTGAAATTTCCTGTAGGACCTGCCCCACGATTTCAGGTCGCGAAGCGGCAGCTTCGGCCATTTTCTGTGAGACCTTGAAAGCAGTTTCACTTTTGATCAAACCGACACGGTTTTCCCCGTCTTGCTTCATGGCGCTGGTTACCTGAACCAGTCGCTTGACGACTTTCTCGGTGATGTTTTCGACCATTGCTCGATCGGTAAATGCCACCTTGCGAATGTAGACCGATCCGAGTTTGTATCCCCATTTCTCCGACAGCGGTGAAACTGCTTGCCGAACGGTGCGACTTAGTGAATGACGATCCTCGAGCATCTTTTCCATCTCGAGATTGGACAGCGTAGAGATCGTGGAACTGGTGACGTTCGCTTGGAGCGAACCCTCCGGGTTTGCATTAGTGAAGAGGTAAGCAATCGGATCAGAGACCCGCATCTCGTACCAGATGCCTACTCCCATTGGCGTGCCTTCTTCGGAGTTCACCATTTGATTCCGCATGTAGTGCTGGCGCAGTGCCGTTTTGACGACGTATTTGTTGCCGAAGAATGGCAAAAGCAATGATCGGAAGCCGAGGTCAACCAACGGATACCGCAGCCCCGGTTTATCCATCGTGCCTATGACTTTTCCGAAAAGTGTGAAGACGTGCGACTCGCATTCGTTGATGCACGTGTACAGCCCACACAGGCGAGCGAAACCAAGCAGGACTGGGATCAGAATCAACCCGACAGCGAATGCGACAATCACGCCGACTTCACCAATGTCAATCTTTTCAATTGCCTGAAACAGATCTTCGATATCCATCTAGCTTCCTCCATTGATGTCGGTCGATTGGTCCGAGGTCTGCACAATGCGGTTCGCTCGTTGGAAAAGCGGGATTCGAAGGTTGCGCAAGTACGCTCGCAGGCAGTTCGAACCGCCCAGTCGTTTGATGCGGGAAAGCGTGGACGCCAATTCCTTCAACGGAGCGACCTCCGCCTGCGCATTATTGGTCGAGATCTCGACCGCACGTGCGCTCATCGTAATCTGCTGCTCAGCATCAGCGCGGGCAGTGCTCAGATCGCCAGCCACCTGATTTCGGGTGCTGTTGATGGCAGACAGAGCTCGATCAACCTCCGGTGGCGGATCAATTTCGGTGATCAGTGCTGCGTCAAGCTCGATGCCGTAGCGGCCAGTCGTCGGCTTGCATTGCTCTTCCATGAACTGGTTGAGCAAGGGCAAATTTTTTCGCAGGTCGTTGATAGAAACACCTTCTGAAAGTTCGATCGATGTTTCTGCGGTGTCAACTTGACTTTCGTTTTCGGCGTCGATGGGTTCACCCAGCAAGCTTTGGCCTCGGGGGTCAACGAAGTTTGCCACACGTTCACGTAGTACAGAAACGAAATAGCCCATGACGTGTTCCAGTGGACTTTTGACGCCAAACAGATAGGGATAGAGATTGCTCTCACTGATGCGATAACGAATTTGACCATTGATGCCGGTGGTCAGGTTGTCCTTGGTGACGGCCTCGATCGTCGACTGGGTCTTGGTTGGGTCCCAAGCGAGATCAACGGATTGAGTAGCGACGCTTACCTTGTGGACCTTCTGCCATGGCATTTTGAGATACGGGCCACCGGGCTGCACGACTCGGACTTGGGGATATTCGTAACGCTCTAGGTCTTCGGTTGGTAGCATGGACTGCGTTTTTGCATCAGCGGACAGCATCAAACGTTGTGCCTTGCCGAAGCTGGTGACAACTGCACGCTGATCAGGGCTGATGGTGTAGAACCCACCGGCTATGCAGCGAAAAAAACTGTAAACGGCTGCTCCCAGAATGACAGCGATCAGGTAACTCACGCCGGACTCCGATAAATAACAGGAATAACAGGACTGAGAATCAAAGAAAATCGTTGCTCTGCCGGGTCGTCCAGCAAAGAACTCTTGCCTCTGTTCGTTTGCGGTGCGTTGTTATTGCACGTGCCGGAGTCATATTTCTCGATTTTTCAGAACGCAAAGGCTCTGGAAACGATACATCGCGCACAAACGACGTTGGTTTGGCAGGGAAGTTGACGCGTACAGAAGTCATCTCACTGGACTGGCATCTGTCGCAGATTCAAGCCCGGAGAGGCGCAGTATGGATACGGGCATTCGTTTGCGAGGTGTCTTCTTGCGACGATCCGTTACATCCCGTGAAGGCGCTATGCGGCGCGGCGTTTGGAGTGAACAACCTTCGGAGCTGTCGGCGCGTCTGCGAGCGAAACCGTCGCACTTGCGTCGATCATGTCACGGGCGTCAAGCAATCGATTCTGAAACTCCGTGTCGACTCTGCCGTGACCTGCGAGCAGGCGCCCGACGGCGTGTTGAAACGAGCCCGGTTTAAGCGGAGCCAACAGAAGTTCCATGCTCGCGTGCAGGAGTCGGTTGGCAATGCCGGAGTTCAGGCCGTGGCGACGAGTTGCTCGTTGAGCCGACCGTCCATGTGGTTTGCGGGCTTCGGATTGGATCGCGTCGGCTACGTCGGTGGTGACAACGACATCGGGGAGCCAGCGACAGTCCAGCTCCAAACCGTCGGCTGCCAGAGCGATGTCCGCGTCCAGGTAGAAGCCATCCATTTGATCGCACAACGGTGCAACCGTTTGCAGCAACGAGGTCCGATAGAAGCCTGCCCACAGCGTCGGGCCGAGTGGCTCAAGCCGTTGTGCGGATCGCTTGCTCAGACGTTGTCGGACTCCGACCAGTTTCCGGTTCAGCCCTGCTCCGACGTTGACGCCTCCGGTGACGATTCGGTCCGGAGAATCCTCAGACGTAATGGGTACCGCCACTGAGCCAACGCTCGTTTCTTTGAACGCACTGGTAACGGCATCGCTCCAACCTTCGGGGACTTTGACGCCTGGTCGGACGATCGCAGTCAGTGGGCGGTCAGCAACCATGATCGCCTCATTGAGCAGCGAGGCCACGTCATTGGAGCCACTTTCGGGATGCACAAACGTGACTTCGCGACGCAGATCGTAAGGATCTGAATAGCTTCCATCATGAGCCACAATGATTTGACTGTCGGCTGGCTGGCTGCGCAAAACGGAGGCGAGCGTGTCGTCGAACGTTTGTTCGTTACCGACGATGGGAATAACGATCGAGAAAGAGTTCCGATCCATCGCGTTCCTGTCCTTGGAAAGCCTGAGGGAAGATAAACGTTTACGATAAATGGAAACGGCCAAGAGGATGGAAGTAGCCGGCGGTATTGAATCGTTTCAGTCGTCTTTTTCTGGCGGAGTGAGCAATCGCTCCGTGGTCGATTTTGTCGAAGTTCCAGTCCATGAAACGTCCGACTTGCGGATGATTCGGAACGAATGCTGGCAAGAATTGACCAAATTCCGAAGGTTGTCGAATGTTCGACCGAGTTCCCGTTCAATCGTCAAAAAAACCGGGATTGCCTCAAGTTTCGCTCTGAGGCGGACGGCTGAGGGATTGCGAACCAAGCCTGCTGGATGGACTGGCTAATTACTGATTTTATGCGAGCCAGATGAAATTGAACCCGGTCGTTTTTCTGTTGGGCAAGTCCCAAGCCTTGTTTCGATCGACGGTTCGTTCTACAAAAAGGCTCATGCAGCAATATCAGCAACTCCTTCGTCACATTCTCGATTCGGGCGTCAAGAAAACGGATCGCACCGGTACGGGAACGCTCAGCGTGTTTGGCCACCAAATGCGTTTTGACTTGCGTGAATCGTTTCCGATGGTGACGACCAAGAAATTGCACTGGAAGAGTATCGCTCACGAGCTGTTGTGGTTTTTGAGCGGCAGCACCAACATCGGCTACTTGAAAGAGCACGGCGTCCGGATCTGGGACGCGTGGGCAGACGAAAACGGTGACCTTGGCCCCGTGTATGGATCTCAGTGGCGTTGTTGGCAAACGGCTGAAGGCGGTTCAGTCGATCAGATTTCGGAAGTGATCGAACAGATCAAGACCAATCCCGACTCGCGGCGTTTGATCGTCAGCGCTTGGAACGTGGCGGAGATCCCCAACATGAAGCTGCCGCCCTGCCATGCCTTCTTTCAGTTTTACGTGGCCAATGGCGAACTGTCGTGTCAGTTGTATCAGCGCAGTGCCGATGTGTTTTTAGGAGTGCCGTTTAATATCGCCTCATACGCGTTGTTGGTTTGCATGGTTGCCGCGGTAACCGGTTTGAAGCCGGGCGAGTTCGTTCATACGCTGGGTGACGCTCATTTGTATTCCAATCATCTGGAACAAGCGAAACTGCAACTGGAACGCGATCTGCGACCACTGCCGAAGCTGAAGTTCGATCGGGTGCCCAATTCGATTTTCGATTTTACGTTTGAAGATTTCGAACTGCTTGGCTACGATCCGCATCCGCACATCAAGGCTGCAGTTGCCGTCTGACCATTTGGTTGATGGCAAGGTCGCAGCGTCAACGTAACCATTTAGCATCCGATACGTGCGAGAACATTCGATGGCTCCCACTCAAGCTCTCGCCATGATCGTGGCAGCGTCCGAAAATGATGTGATCGGCAATGAGGGAGGGCTCCCTTGGCGATTGTCGGCAGACCTGAAGCGATTCAAGAAGTTGACGATGGGGCATCACATCATCATGGGTCGAAAAACGTTCGATTCGATTGGCGTGTTGCTACCCGGTCGGCAGACTGTCATTGTGACTCGGCAGGCGGATTTTCAATTCGAGGGAGCCAAGGTCGCTCATTCGATCGATGCTGCTATCGATTTCGCCAGAGAAAATGGAGATCCGCTGCCGTTTGTTGTGGGCGGGGCGGAAATTTATCGGCAGGCGATGTCTCGGGTGACTGAAATTTACTTGACGCGAGTTCACACGACCATCGAAGGCGACACTCGGTTGCCGCCGAGTGACGGACTCGAGTGGGATCAAGTGGAAAACGAGCGGTATCCCGCGGATGAACGCAATGAGTTTGACTACTCGTTCGGACGTTGGGTTAGACGTTAGACGTTTCTGCCGTCGGAACGCGTTTTTCGAAAGTCCTGTTAAGCGGTAGCTGGACGCCTAAAATGGCTTCCGAAGGTGATTTGTCCGCCCGCGAATGGTCGCCATTGACGCTTTCGATGTCTTCATTCATCCGGTAAGCTATAAATTAAAGTGGCCGCCATCGTACTGACTACCGTGGAAATGCAGGAAATTGCTAGGTTGGCATCGGATTTACCGATGGTTGGTCGATATCGGAACCACTACAATCCAAGCTGCCGCAATCTGGCACCGAACTTCGAGTCAGGGCAGGCAACCAAAAAATTCAGCTACGGAGGAGTTGTGGAAATTCTTTTCACCGCCAGACATGGCTCGGTCAGCGATTCGGCTCAAGAAACGATCAAGAACAAGGTTGCCAAGCTGCCTCGTTTCTTTGACCGATTGACGGGTATTCAGGTCGTCGCCGACTTGATGCATAGTGACAATCCAAAAGTGGAGATCATTGCTTCGGCAGAGCACGCGAATGACTTCTTCGCGTCCGACACCGGAACCAATGTTGTCACAGCGCTTGATAGCGCGATGGCGAAAATGGAACAGCAACTCAAGAAACATAAAGAAAAACTAACTGCTCACCGTCATCACGATCACAAAGACGAAGGTTAACTGCCCACGTCTGATCTTCCAGAGGAACGTTCTTGCGCTACCTCTGAGGTCTGTGATTTGGTACGGAGGACTCAGAAATTAAAGGAACGTTTGATGAAGTTTTCGGATTTTGTGACCACGTCAGCCATTCAGGCTGATCTGTCATCTTCGGACAAGGAAGGCGTGATTCGCGAATTGGTGACCAGTCTGGTCGACTCCGGTGCGCTGGATGCCGGTCAGCAGGACGCCATCGTTGCGAAGATTCTTGAGCGCGAGGAATTGGGAAGCACGGGAATTGGTCGAGGGATCGCGGTTCCTCACACCAAACATCCCAGCGTTAGCAAGCCCGTAGGAACGGTGGGAGTCAGTAAGTCAGGCGTTGACTTCATGAGTCTTGACGGAGAAACGGTACAGCTGTTCTTCATGCTGATTTCCCCTCCCGATCAGCCTAGTGACCATTTGCGTGCTTTGGAGAACATTTCCAAGCAGCTGCAGGATGAGACTTTCTGTCGTTTTCTAAAGCAGGCAAATAGTAGCGAAGATATTCAGCAGATTCTCGAAGAAGCGGACAACAATCAGTTCGTTTCGTAGTTTCATGCGGTTGATGTCAACCCAATCGATCGCTGCCTGAGCTGCCTAGTCCCGGTTGCGGTCGCTTTTAGTTTGTTTTTGGCTCGATTCATGCCCGATTCTGTTTCACGATCTTCATTGGTTACCATTTCCAACTTGCAGGGGCTGCACATGCGCCCCGCGTATTTGTTTGCGGAAACGGCATCGAAGTTCAGCAGCAGAGTCGAGTTGGTCAAGGACGATATCCGAATCGATGGAAAAAGCGTGCTCTCGATTCTGACGCTCGGTGCGGCGCAGGGGGCGCAGGTTTTAGTTGAAGCGGTCGGAGACGATGCGGATGCCGCCGTAGCAGAACTGGAAAGCCTGCTGCAGTCTGGGTTTCCTGAAGTCCAAGCCGCCAAGGTGTCGGAAACCGAACCCGACGAAGTGTAGTTTAGGACTTGCGTAGACAAGTTACCGGATCGGAACGATTGCTTGCCGATTGTACGCGAGCGAGATGGGATCGAGTCCGGTAGTGGTTGTTGGGCAAGTCCTTAGAAGGATCCCGCCGACGCAACTTTTGCGATTGACCGGCGGCAGAGAGAAGAACAGTTTTTAATGGCGTTGCCAATTTGATGTCCGGAATCGAAAGTTTGAATCATCGTCCGTCCGTGTCGCATTGGAATTGCGACGCGGGTGCGACTGGTATGGCTGGAGCGTGGGACGGGGTGCGCAGATTTGGTCGCAACCTTGCCACGAGCTTGCTTCGATTCAACCGGCCATCTCTGTTTACGGCCTCGCCGAAGCAGTCTGTAGTCACTCGTTTTTGTTCGATCGGTTGCGTTGCGTTGAGCAACGGGTTGCGTCGCGAATGTCGCCACGCATTTCAAAACGCCGATCTGGTCACTGGTTTGAGTCTGCTCAATCCACGGTCGTCGATCCAACGGGATCACGTTCGACCGTCTGTGCGCTGCGAGGCGGGGTCATTTGCCCCGTCGATCACAGGCAGCCGTTTCACGACAGACAAACCGCTGGCACTTTCGTCGACACGCAGCACGGCGACTCGAGCGAACGACGTTTGCCCGATGCTCGCACTGGGCGTGTCGAAAATTCAAAACAAATCCTTGCGGTCCGATGTCGTTCCAAGGCATCCCGACCGCTCAATGAAGAAAATCACTCACGATGAAAAAAGAAATGTTGATCAACGCCTCGCAATCCGAAGAATGCCGGATTGCGATCGTTGAAGATGGACGGCTGGAAGAGCTGTATGTTGAACGTGCCAGTCAGGACAACTATGTCGGGAACGTTTACAAAGGAAAAGTTGTCAATCTGGAGCCAAGCATCCAAGCGGTTTTTGTCGACTTTGGTGTGGGGCGAAACGGATTCCTGCACATCAGCGATGTCGAACCAAATTACTTCCGCCAGGGTGGTTACGACCCCGACGAGTTGATGCGGAAAGAACGTGCGGAGGCGGCTCAGGCGGTCGCCAGCGGACGCTCTCGGCATCGGCCACCCGCTTCGGGCGGTTTTCGGCCTCGGTTCAAGCCTCCGATTCAGGAGATTTTCAAGCGCGGCGATGAAGTCTTGGTTCAGGTGATCAAGGAAGGCATCGGAAACAAAGGTCCGACGCTGTCGACCTACATCAGTATCCCGGGGCGATATTTGGTTCTGATGCCAGCCCTTGGTCGAGTGGGTGTCTCTCGGAAAATTGAAGACGAAGACGAGCGACGGAAACTCAAGGGGTACTTGAACGAATTGCGTCCGCCGAAAGGGCTGGGCTTTATCGTTCGAACCGCAGGAGCCGGCCGTTCAAAACGCGATCTGTCGCGCGACTTGGCGTACCTGTTGCGGTTGTGGAAGTCGATTGTAAAGCGAGTCAAAGAGGTCCCCGCTCCAACGCATATTTACGAAGAAAGCGATCTGATTATTCGCACGATTCGTGACATGTTGACGCCGGATATCGACAACATCGTGATCGACAACGAGGACGCGATGGATCGGGCGCAAGAGTTTTTGAAGCTGATCATGCCCAAGTCATCCGATCGACTTCAGTTGTACTCAGGCGATCAACCGCTTTTTCACCAGTACAATGTTGAGATGGAAATCGCGAAAATTCACGCTCGCGAGGTTCCCCTGCCTGATGGTGGTTCGATCGTGATTGATCAAACGGAGGCTTTGGTTGCGATTGACGTCAACAGCGGCAGTTTTCGGACGGACGACTCGGCGGAAGATTCGGCGTTTCGTTTGAATGTGGCGGCGGCTCGGGAAATTTCACGACAGCTCCGTCTGCGAGATCTGGGGGGCGTGATCGTGAATGACTTTATCGATATGCGTCGCGAAAAGCATCGGCGCGGAGTGGAGAACACGCTCAAAGATTGCATGAAACGTGATCGGGCTCGGACAAAGATTCTGCGGACCAGTCCGTTCGGTCTGGTCGAGATGACTCGACAACGGATCAAACCCGGGCTCAAGCGAAGCCTCTATCAAGAATGTCCATGCTGTGGCGGTCGTGGCAATGTCAAGACTGAAGAAAGTATGGCGTTGGACGTGATCCGGTTGCTGTTGCGTGCCAAGCAGCAGGCGACGTGTGCCAGCGTGACGGTTCGAGTGAACGAAAAGGTTGCGTCCTACCTGAACAACCAGAAACGTCGCGAGTTGGCCGAACTTGAAGGCGAGAAAAATATGGACATCCGAATCCTAGGCAGTGAGAACGTCTTCCCAGAGTTTCTTGAGTTTGAATGTCGGGACGAAAACAATGCAGTCGTTCATTTAGCAGGGAAATAGCAGTTCGAACTTGCGAACACGATCTCTGGTCTAAAACGCTAACGTCGGTGGGCATGGTTTTGCGCAGCGACGTTTTTTGTTGAGGTGATGACAGGCCGACTTTTTTCGCTAGACGTCGGATCGCTTGCAAGCGGAGTGCAAAAGGAGCGATTTCTGCTGGCAGTTCAGCCGCTAGCAGAAACAAATTCGTTCGATTCGTGCAAAACCTGGCATCCGAACCAAACAATCAGGTTGAGTTTGTCGATTGTAGCGATGGAGCCGGCGCGGTTTTCCTCGTGCCCTCCTGTTGCGCGATGCAGAAAGCATCAACCTCTAACCACAACGGCTGTCCACAGCCGCGTTGTCAGCTAACAAAGCGAATCGGGAGTGATCATGGACGATCCAAAGATGAAACTTGACCGCGGGATGAAATTCAGAACTGCCTTGACGGTCCAACGTCGAACGTTGTTCGTGTTGAGTCTGCTGATGGGATGTCTGCTGGGTCCGGGTGAAGTTGTGGCTCAGCAGGCTCAATGGATCTGGTCTCCTAAAGTCGACGACGTTGCTGGCGATCAAGCGCAGGGCACCTGTTATTTCCGCAGCAAGTTCACGCTGATCAAGCCGGAAAAAGCGGAGATCATTTATGCAGCGGGCGACGAGTACGAACTGTACATCAACAATCGCCTTGTCAGTAAGGGAGAGTCTTACGGCACCGAGAGCAAGTTGGATGTGTTTTCCTATGTTCAGCCGGGAGTCAACTTGGTCGCGGTGAAGGTCAATCATCTCAGCGGTGCTCAACCCGGCGTGGCGATGAAAGTTCGCGTCAAGGAACGAGACGAGACTCGATGGCGCAGCATGGTCACCAACGAGACTTGGAAAACACGCAACCAGCGTGTCACGGGGTGGAAGCAGAATAGTTATAACGATCTGGGTTGGCTCAAGGCTCGGGTGCTGGCCGAAGCAGTCGAGCTGGGGCTTCCGAAAGCCGCAGAGAAAACGGTAAAGAAGACGGAACCTGTCAGGCCTGCTCCATCCGCGACGACGGCCAAAGCAGCAGCCGATCTGCCCAAGACATCACCTGCCACGCAAGTTGGAAAACAGGTGAAAGTGGCGAAGAAACAGGCCGTGCCTGAAGCGAAAGTTTCCAATGCCGCGGTTGAACGAGAAGCGATCCCGGCGAATTCGGCGGCGAGCGAAGCGAAGGTGGCGGACGCGGCAAAGGCGGGAGGCGTTGGAGGTTCTCACAATGCACCGGCTCCTCAGGTCAGTCCTGTGGTCATGGCTCCCGTGAAGTCGAAGCCAAAGTCGAATCGATTCGAGCTTGATCCTGAATTTGTGATCGAGCAAGTCCTGACGACCAAGGTTGCCGGACCAATCGTTGCGATGGAGTTCAATGAATTCGGGAAGCTTTTGTTTTCGCGTCAGGGAGGACCGTTGATGATCGCGGACCTGAGTTTGCCGGTGAGTGCTCCCGGTCGAGTCCGCGTCTACTGTGACAAAGTGAAAAGCTGCGGCGGTATTCTGCCCATCAACGGAGAGGTCTTTGTTACGGGCGACGGGCCTTCCGGACTTGCGTTGTATCGCTTGTCGGACTCGAACAATTCCGGGACGATGGAGCCAGTGAAAGCGTTGTTCAAGTTCACCGGCGAAAGCGGAGTCCACGGGCCTCATGGATTAAAGTTGGGACCAGACGCCATGATTTACATGGTGCTTGGGAACGGAAGCCGAGTGGATCGTCCTGTCAATGAAAGCAGCCCGTATCAGCACCCATACGAAGGCAGCGTGGTTCCTCGAATGAAAGACCCCAAAGGACACGCTGCGGGAGTTGAAGCACCGGGAGGCACGGTCGTCAGGTGTTCCATCGATGGCTCCAAGGTGGAAACGTTTGCGGGTGGTTTGCGGAACTCGACCGACCTGTCTTTCGATGCCAACGGTCAACTGTTCGTTTGCGATAGTGACAACGTCGCCGATGTAGGAACGCCATGGTATCGGCCTTCGATGCTATTTCATGTTACAGCAGGTGCTGAGCTCGGCTGGCGGAGTGGATCGGGAAAATTCGCCAGTCATCTAGTGGATACGACTCAACCCGTCTGTCGGTTGGAAAGCGGGTTGCCGACTGGTTCGGTAATCTATCGACACATGCAGTTTCCTGCCAGGTATCACGACGTTCTGTTTACCGCAAACCGTAGCACGGGGAAAATTCAGTGTGTTCGCACAACACGATCAGGAGCCGGCTTCACGGGCAGCGTGGAGCCATTCCTTAGTGGAAAGAACTTTGATATCACCGACCTTGCGATTGGTGAGGATGGCATGATGTACATCGCGACCGGCGATCGCGGTTCGGTCGGAGGGCTTTACCGGCTTCGTTGGAAAGGCGAGATTCCAGAAGACTTGTTGAGCTTCGATTCAGATTTGGCCAAGGTGATCCGACATCCACAACCCGATTCAAGTTGGGCTCGGCAAAACGTGGCTCAGTTGAAGATCACGATGGGGCGCGAGTGGGCTAATGCCATTCGTGGTGTTGCCAATGAGTCCCAGAACACGTCGCGTTTTCGTGTTCGAGCGATGCAGCTGATGGTTTTGTATGGACCCAAGTTTGATGCTCAAACTTTGAGTGACCTGATTGCAGCCGATGACCCCGAAGTGCGGGCGCAGGTTGCCGGTTTGTGTGCGGCGTCGGGTGATATTCGCAATCAACAGGTGCTCAATCAATTGCTTTTGGATGCGGAAGCAAACGTCCGGCGTTCAGCGGCGGAGGCGATGCTTTCTTTGGGGGCTGAGCCTGAATTGTCAAGCGTGATGACCATGCTGAAGTCTGAAGACCGAATTGAAGCATCGGTTGCTCGTCGACTGTTGGAGCGAATTCCAACGGCCCAATGGAAGGACGAGATTCTGACCACCGATGACAAGCGATTGTTTATCCAAGGATCCGTTGCTCTTTCGATTGCCGAACCGACACTGGAATCTTCCTACAATATTCTGGCTCGCGGTAGCGAGTTCATGGAAGGTTTCGTGAGCGATACCGACTTCACCGACATGCTGCGAGTGATGCAATTGGCATTGGTTCAAGCAAAAGTCGACCCGGCTGATATCCCTGGCTTCGCACGGCGCATCGCCGCTGAATTTCCGTCAGCGGATGCCGTGATGAACTTGGAATTGGCTCGATTGCTGGGCTACCTTGAAGCGGCCTCATTGGATGGTCGTCTGGAGACGTATCTGGAAGACGAGTCGATCGATCAAT
Organism: uncultured Pirellulaceae bacterium; assembly: GCA_937928215.1. Lineage (GTDB taxonomy): Bacteria > Planctomycetota > Planctomycetia > Pirellulales > Pirellulaceae > Mariniblastus. Next base: position 34,440 of record CALFWL010000040.1, read on the forward strand.
CTGACAAGCTGGCCGTCGCCATGCAGTTGAGAACGGCTTCGGCAAACATGACCAGTGAAGAACTGCTGGCGATGCTTCGCTTCATGCAATCTGCTCGATCGGTTGAAGGTGTCGGATCTAGCTACCTAGGCTACGTTGATCTGGCTTTGGGCGAGTGTGGTCAGTCGGTCAATGCAGATCATCTGGACGAAGTTTTGAATCATCCGAAGGATTACGTCAGTGCTCTGATTCCGGTGTTTTATCATATTCCGGCGAACTTGGACGGACCGATGTTGAGCCGTCTGATTGATCTGGACAAGCAATTCGCCGGTCAGAAAGACGCTCGTTCTTTGCAGATTCGCTTGGGCGTGATCGCACTGCTTGCTCAAAGTGGCGATGAGGATTCGATGGTTTATCTTCGTAAACTGTGGCAGCAGGAGGATTACAGGCGCAGTGACATTGCGATCGGATTGGCTCAGCAGCCTGACGGTGAAAACTGGTCATATCTGGTCAGCACGATTCCGCTATTGGAGCAAACCAGCGCTCCTGAAGTGCTGAATCGCTTGAAGTCGGTCGCTCGCAAGCCACGAGACGGGCGTCATTACCACGAGCTGATTCAAATCGCCGAACGGCAGCACAAGCCATCCTCGCGAGCTGCCTTGGCTTTGTTGGAACATTGGTCGGGGCAGTCGCTGGCAGACGGTTCGAATGACCGAAGCAAATTGATCGCGTCGTGGAAAAAGTGGTGCGACGAGAACTTTCAAGTTGCTCCCACGGCATCAACCGCGGCAGGCGAGAGTGCCGATCGATTTTAGGCTGATCCATTGGGCCGGCTGGCCAAGTTCGTGACGTGGATCACCGTTTGATGCCAAAGCTCGAACGGTGAGGTACGATCCTGCGGCCCGATCACGTCAGGAAGAGAGAACTTTGAATTGGAGGACCAGCGCGCTTATTGCTGTTCGCTCCAGTAAACAGGTATTTCTCCTCTTTTGAAAGTGGCTGCCATGTTGGGTCGAGATCGAATAGTGATTGCCTCGTTGCTGGTCGGTGTGTTGTCGGTTTGCGGTTTGACCCAAGCGGCCCAAGTCGATTCCTCGAGCGACAATGATGATACGGAGACCGGTTTCGCCGTCGTCGAACTATTCACTTCGCAGGGATGCAGCAGCTGTCCACCAGCCGACCGTGTGCTGGCAGAATTAGCCGATTCAATCGATGACGACCAGCCGGTGTTTTTGCTGTCCTTTCATGTGGACTATTGGAACCAGTTGGGATGGGAAGACCCGTACAGCCTTCCGGCGAGTACGGCTTGGCAGAAAGCTTATGCGAGGGCTTGGTCCAGCCACCGGATCTACACACCTCAAATGGTGGTCAACGGTACCTACGAATTTAACGGTGGCAACAAGCAGAAGGCTCGACTCGCGATTGAGGAAGGGCTGAGCCAGACGGCGATGGTGAAGCTCCAGTTACGGCCGCGATTGGATTCGGAAAAGGCCGTGGCAACCGTTGCCTACAAGATCGACGGGCAGACTAACGACCATCTGCTGAACGTGGCGCTGGTGTCGCCGGAACTGACCAACGACGTGCCCCACGGCGAGAATCGAGGTCGAAATCTACGCCATGTCAATGTCGTTCGCGCGTTCACGTCACGAGCTTTGGAGGGAAATGAGGGCGAAGTCGAACTGTCGATTCCAGCGGATTTTGAATGGGAAACCGGGTCTGCCATTGCTTACGTCCAACGTCGTGAAGATGCGGTTTTGGTCGGAGCTGCCGCCCGTCGCTTGAACAAGCGGTGATTTGTCCGTGCTTGCAAGTATGACAATTGCCCGGTTTAATGATTTCTTTCCGACGTTGCGGTAAGGAGTCTCGATCCTGCTTCGTCTCACACGGCAACGGCGAAGCATGTCGACAGAAATTACCAATTCACAGTGGCTTGAACGGTTGAGTCCGGACAATCCGGAACAGCACAGGGCAATCAGTCGGCTTCGTGAGATTCTCGTCAAAGGTCTCAAGGCGGCATTTTTGCCTCGGGGTAAAGACGAGACATTTTGTGAGGATGTGGCTCAAGAGTCGCTGTTGAAAATTTTGAAAGCGCTGGATTCTTTCGAAGGTCGCAGCAAGTTCACGACTTGGTCGATTTCGATCGCAATCCGCACCGGTATCAGCCAGTTGCGGCGAAAACACTTCAAAGACGTTTCACTCGATGCGATTTCGGCAAACGGCGATTTGTCATTTGATGTGGCTGACGTGTCCGGGATTGATCCTGAGAAACAGGCGGTCAAGACATCAATGTTGGGAACGCTGTCGGAATTGATTGATAAAGAACTAACTGAGAAACAACGTGTGGTGGTCCGCTCGCTTCTTGGTGGAATGCCGGTCGAAGAGATCGCACACAGGACCGGAAGCAATCGCAACGCAGTCTACAAAATGTTTCACGACGCTCGAAAGCGGTTGAGAAACGGATTCGAGTCCGCCGGGCACAGTGCGGATGAGGTATTGGCAATTTTTTCATAGCGACACAATGAACAGTCAAGCATCAACACAAAAAGCAGTACAGCGATGGGTCTGAGCGAACAACAAGTCAGAACTCTTGTCCAGCTGGTGGCCACGACCACACCAGATGACATGGATTGCGACGGCTGTTACGGCCGCATTGCGGAATTCGCAGAGGTACATCTTGCGAACCAGTCGGTTTGCGAATCCATACGCTGCGTCGATGAACATCTGAGAAACTGTCCGTGTTGCAAGGACGAATTTGAGGCCTTGAAAGTGGCCTTGGCTTCGATGGCCAATGACGGTTGAGCCCCGCTAGGGTTGCCGTGCCGCTCAGTTTCGACTGCTGAGCCTTTCTCGGGGGACGATTGTTTTTTGATTTTCCGTTAGATTGATCTCTCGCAGAAGAAGTTCGGTATCGAGGTCGCCGTGTCTGATCAGGGAAATGGGAACACTGTTGACGCCTCCGATGCGCGTGTGACGGTTGAGGAATTGAAGATCGAAATGCGTCAGTTCGTTGCCGAAAGAGATTGGCAACAGTTCCACAGCCCGAAAAACCTGAGTATGTCGATTGCGATCGAGGCCGCCGAGCTGATGGAACATTTCCAGTGGCTCAATCAGGAACAGTCTCGCCAGTTGGATGAGAATTCGACTCAACAAGTCGGCGAAGAGCTGGCCGATGTGATCTGTTACGCATTGGCGATGGCCAACCAGTTGGATCTGGATATCGCGACCACCGTCCGGGCGAAAATGGAGAAAAATCGGCTGAAGTATCCTGCCGATCAATTTCGTGGCCGCTACGGCCAACAGGATCTGGATCGTCAGCGAAAGGCATGAATGAAATGGTCGATGACGGGAAGAAGAAACGAAGTTTGGCCCTGCACTGGCAAATTCTGATCGGGATGCTGGCTGGCTTGCTGTTCGGTTGGTTGGCCGTCGTGATGGGAGGCCAGCAGTTGACAATCGACTGGATCAAGCCGTTCGGAACGATCTTCATCCGTCTGCTGAAGATGATCGCCATCCCGTTGATTGTGGCGTCTTTGATCAAGGGAGTCTCGGATCTTCAGGATCTGTCTCGGTTGTCGAGCATGGGATTTCGTACGATTGGACTGTATCTGATGACGACGGTGATTGCCGTTGTTATTGGACTGCTGATTGTGAACCTGTTTCAGCCGGGGCGCAGCGTGTCCGATGAAACTCGAGCCGGCCTGCTGGCGGCGATTCCCGGCGACCAAGGTGTTGCTGACGATTCAGTCGACGCGGCAACGAGCGAAAAACTCGGAAAGATCCGAGCTCAAGCCAGTCGGCAAAAATCTAACGGACCGCTACAGCCGTTGGTCGACATGGTTCCTGACAACGTGTTCGCAGCAAGCTCAAATAACGGCAGTATGTTGCAAGTCATATTCTTCGCCATTTTCTTTGGAGTCGGATTGATTCTGGTTGACTCGACCAAGGCGACACCGGTGAAAGCCGTCTTTGACGGCCTCAATGAGGTTATTCTGAAGCTGATTGACTTGATCATGTTGGCGGCACCGGTGGGCGTATTTGCGTTGCTGGCGACGCTAGTCGTTGAATCGCCGGGTGTGGACATCCTGATGGCGTTGGTGCAATACGGCTTGTGTGTTGTTGTCGGGCTGGCAGTGATGATGTTTGGTGTTTACCCGGCGATTGTCTGGCTGCTGACAGGGCGATCGATCCGTTTCTTTTTTCAAGGAATCTTGCCCGCTCAGTTGCTTGCGTTTTCCACCAGTTCCAGCGCGGCAACACTGCCGGTGACGATGGAACGAGTCGAAGAGCATCTTGGAGTTCAACCCGAAGTCAGTAGTTTTGTATTGCCGATCGGAGCAACGGTAAACATGGACGGCACCAGTCTGTATCAGTCCGTCGCGGCCGTTTTTATTGCTCAAGTGCTTGGGATCGACCTGAGTTTGCAGCAACAACTGACCATCGTGATGACGGCCAGTCTGGCGTCGATTGGATCGGCGGCCGTTCCGGGAGCCGGGATGGTGATGCTGGTGATTGTTTTGGAAGCGATTCAGGTCCCCTCGGCGGGGCTCGCGTTAATTTTTGCGATTGATCGTCCTTTGGATATGTGCCGCACAGCGGTCAACGTTACCGGAGACGCAACCGTTGCAATGGCGGTCGCCAACAGTGTGGGCAGATTGGACGAACCGAGCGTAAAAAACTGGGACGACAATTACTCGCCGGATGAAGATGGTTTGAGGGAGTGACGCGCTGCGGTCTAGCAGGTTGTCGCTGAGAGACTTCGCAATTGGGTTCCCTTCGGTTAGTCATGCCTTCTTGGCAACGAACGGCTTTTTGCGATTGGGATAACAAGCTCGACAGATGTCGCAGACGGTCCCGTTACAGCCTCGGGCAGTGCAGAATTCGCGACCATAAAAAATGATCTGCAAGTGCAGTTTGTTCCAAGTTGCTTCCGGGAAGATGCGTTTCAAGTCGGCTTCGGTTTGTTTGACGTTCTTGCCATTGGTAAGCCCCCAGCGCTGAGCCAGCCGATGGATGTGGGTGTCGACGGGAAACGCCGGCACGCCGAACGCTTGAGCCATCACGACGCTTGCTGTTTTGTGGCCGACGCCAGGCAGTCGCTCAAGTGCATCGATGTCGGCGGGAACTTCGCCGTCGTGTTCATCCACTAGGATCTTCGACAAGCGTGAGATTGCTTTCGATTTCTGCGGAGACAGTCCGCATGATCGTATGATTCTGAGGATCGTCGGGACGCGAACCTTGGCCATGGCAGTGGCGTTGTCTGCCAAGGCAAACAGTTCGGGCGTCACCATGTTCACTCGTTCATCGGTACATTGAGCGCTTAACAGAACCGCAACGAGCAACGTGAACGCGTTGGAATGGTCGAGCGGCACAGGCGGATCGGGGTACAACGCCTGAAGTCTGGCCAGCACAAATTCCGCTCGCGCCGATTTCTTCATGGTACCGATCACTCGTCGGAGTCATCATTGGAAGCTGCGGCGTCACCCTCTTCAGGCTGGGCATCTGGATCGGCGTCGTCCGCTTCAGCGGGCTCTTGGTTGGATTCGGCAGGCTCTTGGTCAGATGTTTGTTCCGACTGATTGGATTTTGAATTCTTAGATTCACTTGATGCTTGCGCTTCATCCTTGGAATCAGTCGCCGCCGATTTCTCTTCGGACGAAGTTTCCTCAGACTCGGGTTCTCCTGTTGATTCCTCTTGTGAAGCCGAAGGTTTATCCAGCGGAGGTTCGTTTACGCCAACTTTGTTGGGACGATAGACATGGTCGCGTTTCCGGAGCACTTTGGCGGAGACGATTTGATCTTTTTTGATGTCTGGAATTTCTTCCTCACGGCGGTTGATCACGACGTGTGTTCGCTGGAGGTTCTCCAGCACGTCCCGGCCTTTGATGACGCGACCGAATACGGTATGACGACCATCCAGTTGTTCCGTCCGTTCAAAGGTTAAGAAGAATTGACTGCCGCCCGTGTCCTTTCCTGCATGAGCCATTGACAAGCTGCCAGTGAAATGCGGTCGAGCCTCAGGAGAATCGCATTCGCATTCGATTTCATATCCGGGTCCGCCCGTCCCAGTGCCCTCCGGGCAGCCCGTTTGAGCCATGAAACCTTCGATCACCCGGTGGAACAAAATGTTTTGGTAAAAATCGGCTTCGATCAGGCTGATAAAGTTTCCAACGGTTTCGGGGGCCTGATTCTCAAAAAGCTCGACGACGATATCGCCTCGATTGGTCGTCAGCGTGACTTGAGGAAGATCGTCAGCTTCCGACTCTCGTTGCCTGATCAATAGCTCGTCAAAGATTTCTCGAGCGTCAATCGGAATCCGTTGTGACTTTGCAGCGGTTTCGAACCAGATCGGATCAATACCTTGTTCGATCAGGAAGTCGCCCGCGTCCAAGACTTGTGCATCGTCGCCTTCACCGGCCGCGTTTAGCAAAATGCCCATCAGCGCGCGGGTCGCGGCCACGTCTTTGCCGTCGTTGGAATCAAGCTGATCCATCGCAGCCTTGCGGATTTTTTTGATCGTCGCATTGGCTTCGTCAACCAGATCGGCGTACTGTCCGCGCAGTGATTCAGGGTCTCCTTCGCCCGATTCCAGTTGCTGCTGTACCACATCGAGAGACTGGTCAATGGTTTTCCATTGCTGTTGCAAGTCCGAAAGAGTCTGACCTTGGGGCGCTGATTCCTGAGCCTTGACGGAGGCGGAGATGGTGAGCGTACACGTCAATGCCAACAAAACGGCAATCGTTCGAAGAGACCGTCCTTGTTTGGGCAAACGCGGAGACAAGCAGACAAGCAACATGAAATTCTCCAGTAGTTACGAAGCAGTCGCACCAGAATCACCATCCAAAATTGGCGATTCCGGGTATCTCAAACGGAATGCGGAAGAGCACCTGCGGGTGCTGGCAGGCAAGCCCGAATCTATCAGGGATCGCTGGGAGAAAAAAGACCGCCACCATCAATCGACGGTACGTCTTCGGATGCCGAACGCGGAGCGAAGAGGTCATCGGAGTTGTCTGAGCCGCCGAGGCCACCCAGCAGGTCTTTCGCGTTTGCCTTGGCCGGTTCGTATTCGTGGTCACGCTTCCAGAGCACTTCCGCCTTGATGATTCGGACTGGTTCATTTGTTGCGTTCTGACCAACTGGAGGGGGATCTTGAGGATCGATCGCTTTCGTCCCTAGGATCACATCGAAACCCTCGATGACTCGCCCGAACGCAGTAAATTGTCCGTTCAACTGGGGAATAGCCTGGTGCGTAATGACAAACTGCGAGCCTTCGGTTTCTGGACCGGTGTTCGCCATTCCGAGTGTCCCCGAAAAGTAATGACGAATTTGTTCGCGGTCAAACTCGCTGGAGATCGTGTATCCTGGCCCGCCGGTTCCGTCGCCATTCGGGCAGCCGGTGTGAATGTATTCACCCGGTTTGACGTAGTGAAAGGTCAAATCGTTGTAGAATTTCTTCTGGACCAAGCTGATGAAGTTGGCGACAGTGTTCGGGGCATAGTCCTCATAAAGTGCGACCACAAAATCGCCCGCAGTCGTTTCAAATTTTACTTTCGGCAAGTTGTCATTGTTCTTTTCGAGCCTGCGGATCATCAGCTCACGTTGCCATTTTTCTTTCATGTCGTCAACGACTTGTCGAATCTGACCGAGATCGCCTTCCGGATTCGCTTCCGAGATCCGATCGAGCATTAAACTGGCTCGATCGAAATCGTCCATCGCGAAGCTGGCTCGAAACCCCTTGGAAAGCACCACGCCGTTTTCTTCAGCGCCCGCATCGAGCAGCGTATCCACGATTTCCAACGCGGACCTAGGGTTGAACCGAGAATCGGGCAACGAGGGCTCGATCATTTCGCTCAACGTCTGAAAGACGAATTGGGTCGCGGCAGGATCTTTCCCAGGGTCGGCCTTGAAGGCTTCAATGGCAGCCTTGGGCAAGTTGGCGCGGAGCTGAGCGGTTTGAGCCACCAGAAAGTCAATCTTCTCCGTTTGTTTCTTTATCAGTTCTGGAAAACCGAGAGGCATCGAGCTGTACAAACGGTTGACCTCCGCTTCGTTCTGGCGGATTCGATCGAGCATCATCCGGAAGAGCTTTCCGGGTGGCACGCTCTGGTCGTCTGCGTCCGCACCTTCGTCGCCGGAGTTGCGAGTCGTGCTGCCGGACCCGGTGGCGTCCGAGTCACCTGCATCTACACGGGGAGTCAATTGCAACTGAGATACTGCTGACGAGCTTGGAATCAGGTAGCAGCCGATCAGGAGCACGCCAAGCAATCGCAACAAGGAGCGATTGACCAACAATTCAGCTGACTTCGAAATGAATGACACGTGAAAATGGAAACTCATAACTAATGGGCTCATGAAACTCAGAGACATGATTTTTTGTTTTACTTGGTTGCAGGATAGCTTAGGAGCGTACGACAAATAAGTTTTGACTTTCGCCGAGCGAAAGATGCATGACACGTTGCTTTGGCTACGCGAAAGATGACTTTCATCAACAGCTTGGACCTTAAACGCGATTGCGGCTCAGTCGGCAGGTGTTTTGGTATCGGTTGCTGGCGCGGCAGATGTTTCGATCGTCGAACCGAATTGTACCGGCTGATAATCGTGGTCTCGTTTGCGAATCACTTTTGCGGATTGGATCATTGATGGAACCGTCCCCTCGACGGGCTCTTCTTTACCTTGGTCGTCGTCCCGGAAATTGACCGTCAGGTCGGCCATCACCGACAGCCCTTCAATCACTCGACCGAACACCGTATGTTTTTCGTTAAGGAACGGCTGTGGTGTCAGCGAAAGAAAAAACTGACCGCTGGCTGTATTCGGAGCATTCTGGTTGGCCATGCTCAACGAGCCACGAAAATGCTTACGAGCAACGGGTTTGTCATTTTCGTCATTGATCGTGTAACGCAGGCGTCTAGGCAGAAGTCTGGCGACGCCATCGACCTGAGCAACGCCGAATCCGCCAGCCTGAGCAACAAATTCACGCTTTACCTTGTGAAAAATTACGCCGTTGTAGAAACCTTGCTCGACTAGGTAAACAAAGTTGGCGACCGTTTCCGGGGCTTCGTTTTCAAACAACTCAAGCACGATACGACCTTCGGTGGTGAGTAACTCAACGCGTGGCAGATCGTTCGCTTTCGCTTCCGCTTCCCGAAGCTGCCTCTCACGCTTGAACTGCGAGATCAATTCATCGATCGACTCAAACAGATAGGCTTCCGTCTTGGTCAAGGATTCAAGTTGATCGGGGTGCTTATCGAAGTACGACTTCGCCGACTCGAATTCGTTGTCCAGCAGTTGCACCCTGGCCATGAAGGTCTCGGTACGAGGCGTCGGACGGATCGAGTTGGCTCGTTTGAATACATCAAGTCCCACGCGATAGCGTTCTTCATTGATTTCGATCAAGCCGCTTCGGAAAGCCAGATCGATCACTTCATCGGAAGGGCGTTCCTGTCGCCGGAAAAGCTCCATCGCTGCCGCTCGCAGGGATTCGACATGTACCTTTCCGGAGTCAACCGCCTGCTGCCATGATTCGCGATGTACCTCCGATTGCTCGACCGATTCGTTGAAGAATCGGACACTCGAAGCCTGAAGTTCTTTCAGGGAGGATCGAAGTTCTTCGGTCGCCTGATTATACTGACGCTGCACCTCTTCCAACGAAGATTCCTTCAGCGAGGGAGCGGTATTCGTTTTCGCGCTTACGTCCTGAGCTTGGGCTGCAACAGAAAATCCTAAACAGCCACATCCGATCACCAACGCCGCTAGGAATCGTACTGATTGCCCAATCGCTTTTGGCCGGAGCCTCAATACCAGCGCGGGTTGGTGTCTTGTGGTGAGGGTCAATTTGTTGAGCGACGCAAACATATGACTGTCAAATGGATTTGGTTGACCGATTCGATCGAAATTGGCTGAGACGAGCAATCGGACTCGTCCTCAAAAAGTAATAATATAGCCGCTGTTGAAGTTGTGGACCGAAAACTTCCAGCCAATCGAGGAAACCACTGATGGCAAAAATCCGAAGAGGCGTAAACCTGAAGGATTGGAAAACAAATCGGGCTGATGCCGGTCAGGGAAAGTTGCGCATTGTGGGAGGTCGTTTCAAGGGACGAGCCATTGGCTACTCGGGTGATCCCGTGACTCGGCCCATGAAGGACAACATTCGCGAGGCGCTTTTCAACCTGGTGGGTGGCTGGATCCCTGAAAAGGTTGTTTTCGACTTGTTCGCCGGGACTGGGGCGATCGGGCTTGAGGCGATCAGCCGTGGGGCCAGTCAGGCGGTGCTGGTCGAACGCCACATCCCAACGGTACGAATTATCCAGGAAAATGTTCAGCTTCTGGGGGATGATCTGCCCGTGTCGATCGAGACATCGGACTCATTTTTCTGGATCAGGCAATTCCTGAAATCGCCAGATTTGCGACCGGAAACACCGTGGGTCGTGTTTTTCTGCCCGCCCTACGCGGTGTACGTGGACAAGACGGACCACGTTCTGGCGGCGATCGAGGGGATGGCCGCAGCGGCACCTGAGGGATCGTTGATCGTGGTCGAGTCGGACAGTCGATTCGACGTTTCTTTGCTGCCAGACATTTTTCTGAACGAGTCGGATTCCTCACCGGCCCGACGTTGGGAAACGCGAAAGTACTCGCCCGCGATCGTGTCGGTTCTGCATAAAGTTGCTGGCGATTGACTCGATACGATTCAATCGCTCTTCCGCAGTGATCGGTTGTCCGTGTTTGCAGTGAAAGTCGGCTCAATCGGCAAGCTTTGACATTTTTGCCGAACCCCGCGACCCTGATAATCGGTCAAAGCCGTTGATTTTACCATCGACATGTTCTGCGGCCTTAATCCGTTCGCAGAATGCTCGATCCGACTCGACTGACTGGTAAATGAACACCGATGAAAGGGTACCGAGCACGTTTTTGCTTTCCGGCGTGGAAGCGTGGACGAATCGATGGATTTCTGTGTTTGCTGTTTGCGTTCCGACGCCAGCAGGATGAATCGGATCGATCAGAACGTGCTCTCTCACCATCTGCAATGGATTGCTGTCGGGAGCTGTCGGTTAATGCGATCAAGATGCGACGTGCCGAAACGCCTTGCCATGGTCGCGCTGCTGTTGATGCCTGCGTTTCTGAATCCTCAGATTCTGCCTGCCGTCGATCAGTCGCGCTCACGGTCAGATCAGTCACGCGAGTCAGTGTGGCCTGCACCGACGAAACTGCTGGAGCAGCTTAAGCAACTGCAGGGAACGCCTGCGGAGCCGTGGGCAAACGCGACGCGCGAACTGTTGGAATCAATCTCGACGGTTTCGGTCGACCAGCCGATGTCGGTGCCTGATTTTCAGACGGTCAGAGAACGAATCGCTCAATTGCAACTGCAGTCCAAGCGAGCGACTCAAGTGGTGGCGTCGTTGCAATCGTCGCAACAGCTGCAGGGAACGCCCAACTATTCATTGGCTTCCGCCAAATTGATCAATCAGCTTTATCAAATTCGCTACTGCATCGATCGTCGCATCTCAGTTTGGAGCACGTTGCTTGAGATCGGTGCCCGACCGGCAGCAGTGTCTCCGCAGTCACCTTTTTCGTTGACGAATCACAGTCGCATCCGTTTCCGTGCGATGAATTCGCAGTGGAGAGACTATCTGTTGCTGGATGATGTTAAGCGAGAATTCAATTCGCTGGACCCGGATTCGGATCGTCAGAAGAAGGCGGCCCGGCGGACTCTCGGCCGAATTTATTCGCCGGTGCTCAAGCCCGAACAGAAAGAATTTCTTCAACAAGCCTTCGACCCTCAGCTGATTTCGTTCTTGAGGGAAACGGCATCCGATCCGATCGATATCGGCCAATTGCTGCAACGAATGGAACAGCATGAGCAATTCCCAACCGGCGCAACCGAGTTTCGGCTAAATGATTTGTATCAAGATCTGGCCTGGTCGGAGGATCCGCGTGATCAGAAAGCGGCCCAGGCCATTCTGCTTCATTATCGCAACGCGAACGTGCGTTTGTCAGTCAGCGGCGAGCTTCTGAATCGGCTGGTTCCGGACATGCCGGCAACGCGTGAGCGAGTTTCGGATCGGGTGCTTGGCGCGGCGGTGTCGGGCCAGAGCTACATCTCCAATCGGCTGGAAGTGCAATTGATTCCCGATCCAAACCAAGTCCAGTTGCGTCTGCAAACGGTGGGAACCGTTCGCTCTAACACGGTGGCACGCCGCGACGGTTTCGCAATTCAGAATATGGGGCTGGCCCGGTTTCAGGTGTTCAAGCGTTTGGCCTTCGGACGTGACGGAGTCGATTCTTCCGAGCTGCCGGTTGCGTATTCAACGGCCGATCAGCAAGTCGTTGGGATGCGTTCGAAGCTGGACGGAGTTCCGTTGTTCGGTCGGTTGGCCCGTAAAATCGCGTCGCAGAAAATTCAAGACGAAGCTCCAAAAACTCAAAAGCTGGTCCGGGATAAGGTCGAGCGTGAGGCGTCCGAACGCATGCAAGAACAAGTGGAGGCGCAGTTGCAGCAGATGCGAGCGTCGTTGTATGACAACGTGTTGCAGCCTCTATTGGCAATGGAGCTGGAGCCGGAACCAGTCCAAATGAGCACCACCGAAGACGAATTGGTGATGAGGTATCGGCTTGCCGGTCGCGACCAGATGGCGGCCAGCTCTGCTCGGCCTGCCGCGGTCGAAGGGAGTCTTTGCAACTGCCAAGTTCATGAATCGGTCCTGAACAATGCCATCATGCGATTGGGGCTAAACGGCAACGAGTTTACGGCAGCAGAACTTCAGGCCCATTTTCAGCAGTTGCTGGGAACTCAGCCAAGTGATGCGGTTGCAGAATCAGAGGATCCGCCTGAAGCGCGATTCGAGTTCGCGCCTTTGGACCCGATTCGTGTTCGGCTGGACGATCAAAAACTGACGGTCGAACTGAATCTGGCGTCGATGCAAATCGGGGACGGTCGGAAATGGAGACGGATAAGCGTCAAGACTTCTTACGTGCCCCGCGTCCAGAACGGAACAGTTGTGCTTGATCAGTCAACCGATGGGATTCGGCTGAAAGGGAAACGGCTGCGGTTTCGCGATCAGGTGGCGTTGAGAACCGTCTTTGAAGTGTTGTTCCAATCCGAGTATCAGGTCACCGTGTTGCCCGAACAATTTCAGCAGCGTGTTGGCAACGATCTGAGTATCACTCAATTGGTGTTGGCAGATGGATGGCTGGGCGTTTCCATCGATGACGCGGAGAGCGCTCCGGCGAGAAACATGGAAGCTCAGCGGGCGACTCAGCAGCCTTCCCGGATGGGGCAATCCGCCAAATGGGCGAAGGATGCTGCTCGGCGAAGTCGTCGATAGAGTCGTTTGAAGAATCAGCACCGAAGACGGATTATCACCGGTCGCCAAACTGTTGATCTCGACGTCCGGTTACCGAATTCTCGTCGGTCCAGCGACGACCGGCATTCAATTCAATCATCTGAGCTAACGGACGGGCCGCCAACTGGGAAGCTGGGTCGCAGGACGGGTCGAGCTGGCCGGAACCGCGTTGACGCGAGGAGTTCGGAGAGACTCATCCCTCCTCGATTCGTTTCGGTCTTGCGACCTGTCTTCTTGCGCGAATTGGCGTGAGCGATCGGCCTGTTGCCGACGTGATCTGGTCCAACGACTTGCTTCGGTTGTCACCGACTGATTGTGAGTTCCGATTTCCCATCGCGTGTCGCGCTCCGTCCAACCGGTAACCCGCGGATCGTCAACGGAATAATCGTCGGTTGGTGGATCGACTTGCAGCCGAGACGACGTGTTCAAGCGTCGACCGTCGGATGTGATGAACGAAACCGATGCGACCAATGTTCGGGCGCTTGGCAGGTTCTGCTCCCATGGCAGGTGCAGCAGAATGCCCTTCCCTTCCTTGCGATCGGACGCAAAGAACAATTCGGTTTCGGCTGGCATGAACTGCCAGTGGCCGATGGTCTGGTTAATGGTTGGGTCGATCAAGTCAACGAATAGCTCACCAGCTTCCAGATAAACCGAACCATTCGCCGTCTTGGGTTGAACCAGCAGATTCAACCCTTCATCCCCACGCTTGCCGTCCACGTCCTGACCGCCGCTGGCATCGCGATTGACGAGGATCTCAGTGATGAATGTTTCCGGATTCTCGGCAGCTTCGAAGTTCATTTCAACGGGTGAATCATCAAGCGAGATCTCTATCTCTGGCGGCGAACGCCGACGGCGCGGAGGCTTGGTTCGCCGGTTGTTCGATCCATCATTGGTCGGGATTTTCAAGTTTGGAAGATTCAAACCATCGCTGCGATCCGAGTCCGGAAGAACCGAATTGATTTCCGAAGGCAGTCGAGGCGTCTCGATGTCGATTTGCAAGTCGTCCAATTGCTTCGCAGGCTGAGTACGGATCGTGGTCGGTTGACTCGGAAAGATCTGATGCTGAACTTCCAAGGGAGCAGTCGAATGAATGCTCGGGCGACTGGAATGGGAAGCGCCCGATTCGTAGATGATCTGCGAACCGTTCGAATCGATGATTGGGTCTGAGATGATGATCTCATCGGACGAAGAAACGATGCTGCCGTCGTAGGTGGAACCTGCGGTTGCAAAGGCCAGCTTGTCTTCTAGGTCAAGAATCTCAGCGCGCAACAGAGCGGTTTCGCGGCGACAGCGCGGGTCGGCGTTGCAGCCAACCGCGATAAGCGTGACGAACAGAATCAAACCAAGAGAACGCATCTGGCTGGCTCGCAAAACGACCATTCCACTGAAAACAAAGTTGAAATCAGCAAGACGTGTAGCGAAATTCAGGCAGATGTCGCAATGTCATCTGACATTTGCCCTTGCTAGCAGGGAAGCGATGCACGAGCACAAACGGAAACAGCTCGGCAGTTTTGCCGAGCTGTAAGCACTAAGTCTCAATTTTTCGAGCACAATCCCGTGTGAAAACCTTGGAAAGACCGTATGGCCCCGACTGGTTACGCTCGATTGTTTGCAATCTGGTGCTTA
>CALFWL010000041.1 GCA_937928215.1 uncultured Pirellulaceae bacterium
AATCAACGGGAGTGCGTTGGGAAGAATGGTTGAATTTGGTTCGAAGTGGCGAATAGTCAATGCGTTTTTGATATCCGGGTAAAGCTTAATTCAGGGGCAATCGTTGAACGACAACCCGTATCAAACGCCATCCAGCTTGATGACTCTGGCAGCGGTAGAAAAACACAAAGCACCTTGCCCTGTTTGTGGATATCCGCTCAGCCGGGTCAGATTGACTTTTCCGTTCGCAAGATGCTCAAATTGTCGACGCCGAATGTGTCTTCGCCGGTCGTGGAAGTCCAGTACGTTGTCGACGCTGACAGCGATAGTCTTCTTCGTGTCAATGTCCTACTTTGAGGCTGTGCCTGGCAGCAATGGTCTGTTATTCGCGATTCACGCGGTTACTTTCCTTGCATTGGGGACCACGTGGTTTCATCTTTTCGCCCAACCTTCGCTAGCTGGCAGGTTGGGGCCTGCGTCTCCAGTTGAACTGGTAAGAGAGAAACGCCGATTTTTGGAAGAATCGGTTTCCGATACATCTTTGACTGACAATCCCGAAAATCAAACACCAGAGCATTCGTGAAGCTAGGTGTGATTCGTGGCTTCCCATTTCCAGACGAGTGTTTCGAGGGGGCGTCTCGTAGAAAACTCGATTCAATTTAATGCGATTTTTAATCCGACAAGCAGATTCTTGACGTATTATTTCATCGAAACGATTTGTATGCGTAAGAAAGGGTTCGCAAATGGGTCTCAGTGGTTCGTCGTCTTTTCCAATGGCCGGACGCATTTTGCTCGCGTTGTTGCTGATTGGTTTTTGGGTCGTGCAGTACGTGATCGATTGGAGCGTTGATCGAAACGCGAGGCGATAAAAATATTTTGCAGGCATGGAACGGCTTAAAACCGCTGCCGCAATCCGGCCTCTGCAACTTTTTTTCTCACTGAAGAACCCTTACTCGAACTTATCAATCTTCGGTTCGGGAATTTCTTCCAGCAGGCGTTCGATGACTTTCTCGCTGTTCAAGCCTTCCGCCTGAGCTTGAAAGTTGGTGCTGATGCGATGACGAAGGACCGCTTTGGCGACCTTGCGGATGTCGTCCACCGCAACGGTGAATCGTCCGTCCATCGCTGCCATCGCCTTGCCTCCGGAAATCAAAAACATCCCCGCACGTGGACCCGCGCCCCAATCGACCAGCTCTTTGACAAATCCCGGAGCCAGTGGATCAGCAGGACGTGTGGCTCGGACCAGCGTCGCCACGTACTTGATGATGTATTCGCTGACAGCCACCGACGCGACCAATTTTTGCAAATTGACGATCGCTTTGGCAGAAAGCACTTTGCGAACTTCCTGCTTCTCGCCTTTGGAAGCAGCCGCCAGAATCTTCTCCTCTTCGTCCGCCGTTGGATATCCGACCTTGATGTTGAACATGAACCGGTCCAATTGAGCTTCCGGCAGAGGGTAAGTTCCTTCCTGCTCGATCGGGTTCTGCGTCGCAATGGTGAAGAACGGCGGCTCAAGCTGAAACGTTTGCCGGCCGACCGTGACTTCTCGCTCCTGCATCGCTTGCAGGAGTGCGGCCTGGGTCTTGGGAGGAGTACGATTGATTTCGTCTGCAAGCAGAATGTTGGTGAAGATCGGACCTTCAACAAACCGGAATTGTCGCCTGCCGTTTTCGTCTTCGTCCAGCACGTCGGTGCCCGTGATGTCCGAAGGCATCAGATCGGGAGTAAACTGAATACGCTTGAAGTTCACGTCCAGGATTCTGGCAATTGTGCTGACCATCAACGTCTTGGCCAGGCCAGGAACTCCTTCCAGCAGGCAATGGCCGCGAGTGAAAATGGCGGCAAAAACTTGTTCAATCACCTCGTGCTGACCGACGATCACCTTTGCCAGTTCCTGCTCCATCACCTTTCGGTGTTGGCTGAATTCTTGCAAAACGTCGCCCAGACTTCTTTGTTTACCCGTCACATTTGCCTCAAATCAACCAGTTCCGTCGGGGACCGCCAATCCACAGGGATCGCAGATGCACTCAAAGACACCGCCTGCAACCTCGCCGTATTGTAATTTTGTCGGAGCCAGGCGACAACGACGGGCACTCAATGTTGCCGCGTTTCATGCCACAGCGTAGGATGCCCTGACTGACGTTTCGCCATTCGGCATCGACCTTCCGCTCGACCCGAGTCTGATTCATGATCTTGTTGCCTCGCACCCACCGTTGCTTTATGCCGTCGGTTCGCGGTTCGGCATTTTGGATCATGTTGTTGGCAGTGGTAACCGTCGTACAATTGCTGGCCGAGCAACCCGCTCTTGCGCTACAGCGACAGAAGGCATCCTCGCTGACGGCGGAAAATGTTCGCGAATCGATCCAACGCGGCGTTCAGTATCTGCTTCGGCAAGCGGAGCTTAAATCCGGCAGCTTTGGCAAGCTCCAATCCCAGGAAGACATCACGGCTCTGTGCGTGCTTGCGTTGCTTAATGCGGAAGTACCACCTTCCAATCCGACGCTGCAAAAATCTTTATCGCTGATCGAGTCGGTTCCACGAGACAAATTGTCGACCTATTTTGTTTCGCTGCGAATCATGGCCTTTGCGGCGGCTGACCCGACAGGGAAGCGTTACTTGCGGAAAGTCAGCGGTGACACGCAGTGGTTGATCGAACGCCAAATCTCGAAAGGCATTAATGCGGGCGGTTGGGACTATCACACTGTTCCTCGCACCGCAGATGCGTCGAATAGTCAGTTCGCGTTATTGGCGCTGCACGAGGCGGCCAAACTGGGGATCGAAGTGCCTCAAAAAACATGGGGGCTGGCTGCACGCTATTGGGATGCCGTTAGCACCAATGATGGAGGGTTCCGATACCGCACCGGCGGTGGCGGAGCGTCAGGCAGTATGACTTGCGCGGGGATATCTTCATGGATCATCATTCAAGAAAACCTCGCCAACGCACAAGACGCCGTGGATGGCGATCGAGCTGCTTGCTGCGGCAACGACAAACGACTTGATCGAGTCGAACAGGCGATCGAATGGTTGGCCAACAAGTTTCGAGTTCGCAGTAATCCGGGCCAAGGGCATGCTGGAAGCCAGTTTTACTATCTGTACGGCATGGAACGAGCGGGGCGGCTTGCGGGACGGCGCTTCTTCGGAGCTCACGATTGGTACCGAGAAGGTGCCGAAGAACTGCTCCGTAAACAGAATCGAATGGCTGGCTCTTGGCAAGGCAGTGGTCACTCGGAAAGGATTGAATCAATCGCGACCTCGTTGGCGTTGCTTTTTCTGTCCAAAGGCAAACGTCCCATCGCGATCGGCAAAGCTGCTTGGTCCGAGGATGATCGCTGGAACCGGCACCCCAAAGGAGTTCATTATTTGACGCGTCGCTTGGAAAAGGAGTGGAATCAACGGCTCAATTGGCAGACCGTTCGCACAGCAGACGCTTCGACGGACGACTTGCTCGAAGCACCGGTGCTGTTTATTTCTGGTCGGAAAGCGTTGGAGCTTACTGAAAAAGAAAAGACAACATTGAAGGAGTATTTAGAAAACGGAGGCTTCCTGTTCGCAGAAGCGTGTCAAGGGGAAGGTTGCGGCGATGCTGCGTTCGACGATGCGTTCCGCGATTTGATGGCAGAGATCCTCCCCGACAGCAACTTGGAACCGTTGCCGCCCGATCATCCGATCTGGCGCGCTCACTATCCGTTATTTCCCGACGAAGAACGACCGCTGTTGGCGATGCAGTCCTGTTGCCGGACCAGCGTGATCTACTGCCCTGCGAATCTCAGTTGCTACTGGTCCTTGGATCGTCCCGCGATTGCGCCGAACCCACGTTTGAAGAAACGTATCGAAAGTTGTATCCAGATCGGCGTGAACGTGGTGACTTACGCCACCGGGAAAGAGCTTCAGGACAAAGGTGAGACCCCCAAACTCGCGTCGGCGACCGACAGTTTGCTGGCGGGGCGATCTTTGGTCTTGCCCAAGCTGGCCCATGGAGGTGGCTCGGATGATGCACCCAATGCCTGGAGAAATGTACTGCGAGAAATCAGTGACCGAGTAGGCTTGCGAGTCGAACCAAACAAAAAATTGATCGCGCCAACGCTTGAGCAGTTGGCAGAACATCCGTTCGTTTTCATGCACGGACGAGCCGGTTTTACGTTCACCGACCAAGAGCGCGAAGCCTTGAAGACTTATCTTGATGTTGGTGGTTTCATCTTTGCCGATTCAATTTGTTCGTCGCCTCAATTCACCGCATCGTTTCGAAAAGAGATGCAGCTGCTCACCGGTCAAACGCTCAAGCCCATCGATGCCAGCCATCCGATTTGGACCGATCAGCGGTTCGGCTACCGCATCGATCAGGTCACCTTGCAAAAGCGCGACCCAGGTGCAAAAGGCGGGTTCTTAAGAGAGCAACGACCTCCTGAACTGGAATCAATCGAAGTAGATGATCAGTTGCGAGTCATTTTTTCGCCGCACGACTTGAGCTGTGCCATGGAGAACACTTCTACCTCGCAGTGCGATGGCTACACCCGGCAGGATGCGTCGCGTATCGCGACGAATGTCATCTTGTTCCGACTACTCAGCGACTGATTAACGGACAAAAACTGCACGCAGCCAAACGAATGACTGCATGCAGTTTCGTCTCGTTCTACGAATCAATCTCAACAGTGTGCAATGTTGAAATTTCCGAACGCGTTTCTACGCAGTGGAGCTTATGTATCATGGTTGGCACTCGAAAAGACACTCGATCTGAGTGCGACATGCCCTAACCATTTTCCGTGCTCTCTTCCGTAGTTGTTTCTGCGGTCTCTTTTTCAATTTTTTCTGCAGCCTGTTTAACGAACTCTTCGACCTTCTTTTCGTCAAGAACCAGCTCGATATCTACGTCGGCCGGAGTCGCTTTGGGTTTCGTGCCCTTTTTTGAGATGACCATTGGTGAGCCATCGGCACAAAGGGCTCCAGGAAAACGATGCATGATATCTTGCTTCGAACCACAGTGAATCACCAGCCATTTTTCAGGCATGCCGCCAGCAAAAAACTCAGAGTTCTCATCGCAATCGTTGATGACATACACGTCAAAAACATCTCTACCTTCGTCCTTGCGTTTCCACAACTGCATCGGCATTCGTTTCAGAACCAACTTGCACTCGACTTTTTCAGTCGTGCACTCTTTCACGGGGACACAGACGCTGAAACAACATCCGGGCAAGCACTCGAGCGATTTCTTTCCGATCTCAGTGCATGTTTCGATCGCGCAGTGAATTTCCGGCACTTCAGTGTCATAGTAAAAATCGCAGATTTTCTTCAAGCAATTCTCGCTGTACTCGCGTTTCGGAATCTTACCGCAGACCCGACAATTGATTGGAGTGATTTTGAGCGGCTTGGTTGCTTTGCAATTTGTTGACAGGCGTATCTTGCAGTCAAGATGCTTACACTTGCAATCTCCTGGGCTTCCCGGTGGGCATCCACATTTACAAGCATCAAATGGATCACGTGTCACAGGTTGAGGTGACACAACGATCATCGGTTGTGAGACGATTGGCCCAGAGTGATAGGTCGGCTGACCATGAAATTGAGCCATAGAACATGCAGGCGCTACGGTCACAGCAATGGCGATCACCACTGCACATCGCAAAACGTTCATTCAGTTACTCCTTTTTGAATTTAATTCAACGTGCAACAGAATGGTTGTTGCAACGACGTTTGGCAAAGATATGTAACGCCCGATCTCACAACAACGGATACTGAGCTGACACCCTCGGGGCGCAATCCGAACAGCCAAGTGAACAATAATTCAATTACCTATCTTGCCGCGTATCACGGTTGAGTACTGCCCACGCGTCGCGTGCGAATCCAGTTTCCACGTGAATATACGGAAGCCAGAGGCACCCTCCATCTCCCCATTCTGTCCCCCAGTTAGTTTGGATGATAAAGGCGCCGCACATCTCGCTTGGGGCACGTGAGTCGCGAGTTCTAACGTCATTGAATACAGGGAACTCGTCGTCGAAACCCATGACAAGACATGCCGTCCCCCCCAGCGTTCCACCTCGATGCGCGTCGAATGGTACCGTTACCGAATGGCGGGAGATGTTGTGTGGAACGGCAAACCCAATCAGGAACGGATTACCATTGGCAATCCAGAATTTCATGTTTTTCAACCAATCGCGTTTTGGCTGTGACCATGGATCAAGACGCATGTACTCAATCCCTTCAAACTGGTGCCCGTAGCAGTAAAGCTCCGGCCTGCGTAGCAATGAGAAAACATCCAAGTCCCCGCACATCCTCGCAGGAGGCGTTCCAAACCGCCTCAGTGTTTTCAAGGTTGAACGAAGGCTGACGCCGGTCATTCCTCCCCCACCCCAAATCTCTTTCGTCAGCAAGTATAGAAAATCAACCGAGCCGTTTAGTCTCCGCCCCTCCCATTTTTTACTTTGCCAATCCAACAAGCGGATTAGTGAAGTTGCGCAGTCTGAGTGGAGTGGTCCGGCGATCTCTCCCTCAATGCAACTAAGCTCGTAGTCTCTCAAGTCAACTCGATCAGGAAGATCGCGTTCATGTTCACGTGGCAGTTCCCAGTCTCTCAGATCTGGAACGTCAGAGCACCATCCGAATGAGCAATCCATCATTCCAAGAATCCAAATTACAAACTGGTCCAAACAGAAACGAGAATTCAAAGACTTTAATAATTCTCAGAACATGTCTACTAACAATTTCAGGCAAGCTATTGGATGCGTCAGTGAAAGAAATTGAGAAACAGTTGACAAGGCATATTGAGTCGTTAACTTTAGTTAGTCGTTGCATGAAGGATTCTGCTGGCTCACCTATATCGATTTCCAGAATATTAGGAAAGGCCGTAATTCTAGGCAGAGGAATGCAAGACTGGGCCTCGTAACTTCGTCAACTACGACGCCCCTCTTATTCTTATCTTTGACGGACCTTCGGGCAGAATGGACTGTATCCAGATGAGTCGAACAAATCGAACCGCCATATTTTCAAATGACGAATTCGCTCACCGGAAAGCCACGCAGTTTTCCGGTTTTCTTAAACTACTGATTGACGCAAATGAGTACGCGATCGACCTGATGAGTTCTCCATGGGAGTTTGCAATTCGATTCGATCAGGCATCTGACTTAAACCTAACCTTGAATGACTTATGCTGGATGACCAGACGTGGCTGGATTCATTGCCAACCAGATAACGCGATATGTTCCGCGGGAGAATTCGAGTCGACAGATTTCTTTTCGACCGCGAAGTTTGTCATTTCAAAAGCAGGGGCATCTGCGTTCCACAACGTTGCGACATTCGAACACCAATCCGGTGTTGTGGACTTGGCAACGACGAAAAACACCGTTTTATCGGACACTTGCACCGACCAGCTAGTTCCTGAATGGGACGTTGCAAGACGTGAGTTGAGCGTTTTGGGAAAAGTGGTTAAACGCTTCCGTTGGCCAGCGCCAAATCAGGAAACGATCATCAATGTCTTTGCAGAAGAAGGTTGGCCTCCCAGGATTGAAGACCCACTGCCACAGGGGCACGGTCTTGATCCTAAAAGGCGACTGGGAGACACGATTAAATGTCTAAATCGCAATCAGAAAACATGCCTTATCCGATTTCGTGGTGATGGTACTGGAGAAGGTGTGCTCTGGGATCTGGAAGAAGCCTGATCTGAGTTCGCGCTCGCAAGACAACTGTGATTCAAACTTCACAAAGTTTCAGCAAAACAGTTAACGACGACGAATTTCTTCAATGACGCGCATTGACGTTTGCCAACCTGACATGCAATTCCTTAGGGCAAACTAAACCGGATCGCTTCAGTAAATCGGTATACTGCTCGACCGTGTTCACATTTTCGAACGACGCCAACTCCGGATCAACGATTTTCAAGTCTTCGATTCGCACACAACGTGCCCCCAAAATCGCTTGCAGTGCAGACACTCGTCGACTGGCTCCCGAAGCATAAATCTCATCAATCTTCGAATGCATGGCCGTCTTGTAAATGGCCGTCATGCCGTAGACGCGACTGCCATCGATCGGCACAACTGCGTCGTGATCATCGATTAATTCGACCAATTTCCGTATCAGCTGTGGGCAAAGCTTCGGCACGTCACAACTGGTCACAAACGCATGAGACACTTGATTTTCCAACGTCGCGAGCGCAGTACGAATGCCCTCCAACGGCCCAAGGCCCAGTCGTTCGTCATTGAGCAGTTGGACGTTGCTCGGAAGCGATGATGGAGGTCTTTCCCCATGGGCAGCGACGGCAACCACGATCTCCGCCACCTGGCTGACACTATCGACGACCGATTGCAGAAACGTTTTTCCATCAAACCAGAGTTCGTGCTTGGGGAACTTCATGCGACTGCTTTGTCCCCCGCACAGAATCACCGCACCCAGACCCGCAACGGGGGTCATTTCAGATTCCGAATTTGTTAAAATGCTCTGTTCTTCCATTCAGCAACTGGCGGTCATTCCCGCGAACGTGACTTTGGAGTACGGTGGGTTTTTCGACCGCCAATTTTTGTTTTCGCATGGGCATCTTATGGCTCTGGTATTGAACCAACAAGTCGACACCACTTTACCGATCGAAGTTCTAGGTATCACCCCCGATCGACTGGTTGGCCAGTCAATTTCCAACATCAAGCAACTGCCAATTGGATTTGGCAATCGTGATGTCAAGCTTAGCGAAATCTTCGATGTCTCGGGGGCGATACAAAACACGGATAACGACACGCCAACCATCCGTTGGACGGGAAACCTGACCAGCGTCCACAGGCTGGGCTCCAAGATGAAATCCGGTCTCATGGTGGTGGAATCATCGGCCGGTCGGCACGTAGGAAGTCAGATGTCAGGAGGCACGATCAAGGTAATGGGGGACGTGTCGGACCATGCTGGAGCCGAAATGACGGGCGGGACGATCCGTATTGCCGGGAACGCAGGCAACTTGGTCGGAGCGAATTACCCGGGTTCAAAATACGGCATGAATCGTGGTGAAATTTTTATCTCCGGGCAGGTGGGCAAAGGTACGGGGCAGCGGATGCGACGAGGCACGATTGTCGTCGGAAGCAATTGCGGAAACCTGACCGGCTGGGACATGCTGGCCGGAACCATTCTGGTATTTGGGCGTTGCGAAGGTGATGTCGGCGTCAACATGAGCCGAGGGACGATCATCCTGGCAAACTCAAATCAATCCGGTTCGTTGCTGCCACCAACCTTCAAGTCGGGGGCAAAAGGTACCGTACCTGTCTTTCGCCTAATAGCAAATTGGCTCCAACGCGTCGCGCCGGAATTCGATGCAAACCGCTTGACCGAAAACCAGTTCACTCAATATCACGGTGACGCCCTGCAACAGTCCCGCGGCGAGTTGTTTGTCGCGGCCAGCAAGTAACACCGGCCGAGCCGGTGGTTTGTGGGAATTCAACAAGGACCGAACGGTTGATTAAAGTCGTCTTTCGCCCCGCGAAAGCAACGTTTGACCCCGCATTTGACGCAACTTCGTGGCCCGAAAGGCCAAGCTTATTTGTCGCACGCTCTTAAGTGACAAAGCAACGGTGACAAAGCAACGCGACCACCTGAACGGTTCGACTCGCCACGCTCGCATGGTTTGCTCTACCAACTTGGATAGCGATACGCGGGATTGTCTGGATCGAAGTCACGATCTTTCAAACCCACGTTCAAGTTCATGTCGGTATAGTAAAATTTTTCCATCAAGGGCGGTGGGTCGTCCCGATTTATGGGCCAACTGTAGCCTTCGTATCCAATCGGAATTTTTCGCTCATTGTCCACGTAGATCTTCGCGTGGTGAAACTGGAACGTTTCCTTTTCCTGTTCGTGCTTGATCTCGATCAGAGTGCAAACTCTTCCTTCAACTTTTACACCCTGCGTCACGATGACCTGACAATCCTCATCATCCCGATCGCAACAACCGATCTCATACATTTTTTCGATCAGGTTGCGAAAACCGATGTCCCAGATCGGGTACCGACTGCCACGCATCGCAATCGGACCATCAGGAGCGATATGCATTCGCTTGAGTCGCAGAAAACCGGAAGCGGCATGAGCAACCAGTTTGCCGTCATTTGCTCCCTCGACCCAAATGACCTCCTGCCCCGCCAGCGAACGCGGAGAAAGAAAATCCAAGTACACCGAAAACGGTTTCTGATCGCCATCCTTTTCGATCGCATGCCGAATCTTGGCCCTCATTCGCCGCTCTTTATCAAGCCGGTCGTCTATGAAAACTTGGCTGGTGATCACGCACTCGTAATCAACGATCCGTTCGTCAATTTCTTCTATCGAAAGTCTGGCCACTGCTAACACCGGATCGAGAGGGTGTTCGGCATTGTCCACCAGCGACTGACTGATCAAGTCAGCGAGTTCAACGGGACGTTGAGGAATTTCTTCGCCTGAGCCAGTTTGGGTCGGGTCAGATTGAGCGTTACCAGTTCCAGGTGTCGCAACTTCCAAGGCGGACGGAGTGATAGGTTCGGGATCAGCAGCAGCGTCCTCGATACGAACTGTATGACTTTCGACCGCATCTTCTGGATGTTTCTGCATGAACCAAATCAGCAAAACACCACCCAGCAGTGAAAGCGACAGCGCCAAAATCACTCGTCGCCGTGAGATTCGGCGTTTCCTTGCCTGGGCAACCAAGTCGACCGGATTGCCACTCGTCCCAGCAGGATTTTCAGGTATTGATCTATCGTCTGGTCGATTCATGAAAAAACTGCGTTTACTGCGATTGAAATTCTGGAGCCATGTCCAACGGAAATCCTTGATTTAGGCACCCGTCCATAAGTTTTAGTTTGCTTGCATCAAGATTACAGATGACGAGAGAATAGGCGGTTGTTCTTTCTCAGGTCATGTCAAGTTGTCTTATTGCGAGTGCTTCGTTTTTGGATGATTCAGCATGTTCAATGGCAAGTTTGCGTCGCATCTACCTTGCCGCAAACTGCTCGGCATACTGTAGCACCCACGCGTCGATGCGTTTCTCAAAATCGGCTTGGACGGATTCGAGCACGTCTTCAAAGTGATTCCAGTTGAACATTTCCTTGTCGCGAATGGTTCCCTTGCCAGCAATGTTCACCACGTTGAACTCATTCTGAGGACGTACCGTCAGCTCGATTCGACTGAAGAATGAACCTGCTTTTCCATCAGGTCCTCTCTGAAGATCGTTTCTCGATACCGCACCGCCCCAGCCCCGACTCCCGTAAATGGTTTCATAGTCGAAGCCGGGAAAATGATTCGCCAACCGTCGCAAACATTGCTCAATGTGCTCGGAAAGATGCAGTCGGAACGCGGTATGAGCGCTGCGAATCTCTTCCGCCGTCAGAGCTTCTCGTTTGGCCGTCGCGGCGCGAGTTTGACTGCGTTGCTGCCCTCGCTCGATTGCCTTTTCAAGTTCGTCGTCAAAATCCATGTTCGTATTGAGCGTCAGTCGATGTTCGTGTTGAGTTTCGCAAACGAGGAGGAGCCCGTAGCCGTGCACCGAAAGCAGCGGCCTAATCATTATCCTTTGTTTCGGGCTTTTTGTCTGCTTCAGGCTTCTTCGAAACAAATTGAGCCAAGTCGGAAAAAGACCGCATCGGCTCCTTCCCCTTGAGCATGTTGTCGGTGATCGGCTTGACGGGCTTGGGAGGAGCCTTGCGCCGAGTGCTGCTAAACCGCTGCTGCCGACTTCGACTGCCACGGCTGTCGTCGCGTTTCCCGCCATTACGTTTTCTGTCATCCCGCTTACCATGGTCCCGCTTGCCGCGTTGCCCATCCGAGTTTCCGGCTCTGCCACGAGACTCGCCTCCGCCACGGTTGGGCTTCTTCGAACCCGGGCGGATTGCGGTCAGCTTCACGCGTCGACGATCCGAGTCGACTTCCGAAACCCAGACCCGCAAAACCTGCCCGATGGAATAATGATCGTGAGGATCGCGGACGAAACTGTGCGATAACTGGCTGACGTGGACGAGACAACTTTCACCCAGCCCAATATCCACGAACACTCCAAAATCGACCACATTGACGACCTGAGCATCTAGCTGCATTTCCGGTTTCAAGTCATCCGACTTGATGATGCCGCTGCGAAATGCTGGCCGACTGAGCCGATCGCGGGGATCCCAATCGGGCTTTTTCAATGCCAGAATAATATCCTTGACCAACAGCTCACCCGTCGAAAACTCGGTCGCCAACGGCTGAATCTCCAGCTGATTCAAACGAGCCACCGCATCTCGTCGCGCGGCTGCTGCTTCAGGCGAAATGCGAGGCGGAGCCAATCGTTTCTCGGCTTTCGCAACACCCGTCTGCTCTGGTTCCTTCCGAGCGTCTTCCGCTTTGTTCGATTCTGATGGAGATTCGGCAACCGTTTTCTTTGATAAACTGGCGTCGCTATCCGGATTCGCATCCGAGTTGCCGACGACAATCGCAGTGGCGTCCGCCTGTGGCACCAAGTCTGGCGTTGGCGCCAGTTGCTCAGTGCTGGAATCAACCGCCAAGTCCTGCACGGCTTCGTTTGATGTGCCTGCTGTTTCTGATTTAGAGGGCACTTCCGCACTCTCAGACGTTGCGTCTCGATCGACCTGCCCACTTACGTTTGCGTCGACCGTGTTTAAGTCATCACCGTCCGCAATCGATGGCGTAACATCTAAAGGCGTGCCTGTGTCGAGCAATTCCGTTTTCGCATCCTCGACCGTTGGGAACAATTGATCGGCAGTCACACTTGCCTTTTGCATCAACTGTTGAGCGACCGGATAACTTTCGGGGTGAATCGCTGTCACATCAAGCGGCACGTCACCTTCATGGATCCGAAGAAATCCTGCGGCCTGTAGGAAAGTAGCGTCACCGAACCCGTTTACGTCTCGTAATTGCTGACGCGACTTGAAAGGGCCGTTTTGTTTGCGATGCTCGTAAATCCGTTGAGCTGTCAAAGCGTTCAGGCCGGACACGTACTTCAACAAAGCCGGGCTCGCAGAATTCACATTGACGCCAACCCGATTGACGCAAAACTGGACAACGTCATCAAGTGAATCCGTCAGATGCCGAGCTTTCACGTCATGTTGATACATTCCCACGCCGATGTTGGCCGGACTGATCTTCACCAATTCTGACAACGGATCCTGTAGTCGCCGCCCGATCGAAACCGCGCTGCGGATCGATGGCGAGACATCCGGTAATTCTTCTCGACCAATCTCACTGGTCGAGTAAATACTGGCCCCTGCCTCGTTCACGATCACGTAACGCACATCCGATTTGCCTTGGAGGTTCTGACTCAGGACATCAGACACCATTTGTTCGACGTGGCGACACGCGGTACCGTTTCCAATCGCAATCACATCCACCTGATGCTGCTGCAACCATTGGACGATCTTCTGACCGCTTTCCTCGATTCGCGTCTTGTTGCCAACCACGAACACGTGCCCTGAATCAATCAGGCTGCCACCCGCGTCCAGAACCGCAACCGAGCAACCGCGTTTGAACCCAGGGTCAATTGCGAGGACTCGGCAATCACGAATCGGCGGTTGCAACAACAACGACCGAAGATTGTTGGCAAAGACATCAACCGCATGAGTTTCAGCGGTCTCGGTCAGCTCGCGGCGAACTTCTCGTTCTAGGCTTGGCATCAGCACGCGACTGATGGTATCCGTTGCACAACGGCTCAAGAAATCTGCGAACGCGTGATTTTCGGGCACCAGAATTTTGATCGCGGCGGCATTCAATTGCTCCGAATCCGCTTCGACTCGGACCTTCAGCCGCCCTGACCGTTCGCCTCGATTGATCGCTAGAATTCGATAGTGAGGGAATTGTTTCAGCGATTGGCGAAAATCCTGATAATCTTTGAATGGATCGTCGACTTTCTTTTTTTTCTTCTTCTTTTTCTTTTTCTTCTTCACGGGTGAGTCAACGCTCGACACTTTCGCAGCTGCCGAAGTCGCATCCGAAGCAGCGGCGAATAACCGAGAAACCTCCTCAACATCGTCCGGCTTTTTGCTCGTGTCGTTCGCTGGCTGAGTCTCTTTTGATTCGCTCGATTCGGCTGGCGATTCTGAAGACGTTTCTTCTGACTGAGTCGCAGCGGATGATTCGCTCGTGTTTTCGGGATCAAGTTCAGGGCTGGCCGACTTGGTTGCATCTTCAGTGGGCTCGTTTGAGTCAGCTTCTTTGTCGGATGTTGGTTCAGCAGCTGGTTCACCGGCTTCGTCTTGGGACACTTCGTTACCAGCCGACTGCGTTGTTACTTGCGTTGCTGCCTGCGCGACGTCGCCGTCTTCGCTGGCTTTGGCATCGTCACTTGGCTCGTCACTCGGGCTTGCTACGGTCGAATCAGCCGTCTCCGGTTCTGGAGCCGCGATCACTTGCGTACAAACTTGCCCGGTCGCCCAAACAATTCGTCGCAACTCGCTGCGCAAATCACGATTTTCGCTAAACTTCTCGATCAGCAGATCCGACACGCCTTTGAAGACGTCGTCCACCGAGTTGAGACCTTTGTCGACTCTGACAAATCGAGTTGCCAGTTCACTCAGATCTTCTGACACCGACGCGCCCGATAGAATGTCCTCTACCAGCGGCTCCAACCCCTGCTGCCGCGCGGTCGCGGATCGAGTTTGCTTCCGCGACTTGAAGGGGCGATACAAATCTTCCAGCGTTCGACTGGAACCCGTCTTCTCGATTTGCGTTTTCAGTTCATCGGTCAGCTGGCCCTGAGATTCGATGGACTTGAGCACGAACGTTTTGCGGTCGGCGAGTGCTCGCAGTCGAGCCACCTTCTGCTTGACAGCCAGAATCTGATTCTCATTCAGGCCCCCCGTTTCGTCCTTTCGGAAGCGAGTGATAAAGGGAATCGTATTCCCTTGATCAAGCAGTTCGACGGTCTGAGCAAGCTTTTCGGGTGGGAGCTTCAAATCCCGCGCTACGATCGCAAGGTCAATATTCATGGTCATCTGAATTGAGGGCGTTCCGATCGAATTCGTTTGAGCTGACGTTTCGGTCTGTCTGACGTTTCCATCAGCGCGCACGTAATTCGACTTTCACCCCCAGGTTGGCATGGGAGGTCGTGAGTGTGGAAGAGAACGGATTTTATCACGTGCGAAATTGGTTTGAACAGGGCCGTTTTCGTTTGATTGCGTTTCATTCCGGATACAGCACAACTGACATAACCCGACCATCGTGCCCAAACATTAGTCGGATGGGCGCGAATTGAACCACCCAGATTGATTGATTCATGTTTGTTTCACCGTGCAACCCACACTAAAGCGGACATTCGGACTCCCGGAAATCTGCCTTCGAACTTTTCAATTTTCTACACTTTCGTCCCGTCATTCCCGCCATGTCAGTTGCTCAGCAGGATCCGCCGGCCCGAATGGACAACGAAGCGGTGTCCAATCGTTCCGCCTCCGATCAATTGGAGCACCTGTCGGACTCAATTGCGTCAGGAGTCGTCTTTGCGCTGCTGCTGACCGTTGGCCAGCGGATTGTCGGCTTCATCCGAGGCATCTTGTTCTGTCGCATCATGACCGATCAGGAACTCGGACAATGGTCCATGCTGTGGAGCTTCCTGATGCTGCTGGCTCCGTTGGCGGTGCTCGGATTGCCAGGCTGTTTTGGACGTTACACCGAATACTACCGTCATCGGGGCCAACTGCGGACCTTCATTCAGCGAATCGCTGCGGTCTCACTAGTGTTGACCTTGGCTCTGGTCGCCGTGATGGTCTCCGCGCCCGAGTGGATGTCGTGGCTGATCTTCCGCGACTCCGGCCATGTTGCCATCGTGTTGTCGCTGGCCGCGGCGTTGGTCGTCGTCTCGGCATCCAATTTCCTATCCAGCCTGATGGAATCACTGCGACAGGTGCGAGCCGTAACCGCGATGCGATTCATCACGGGCATCGCGTTTGCTGTTGTTGGCACGGCAATGATCACCTGCATGCAAGATCGCTCCGCCGCTGCCACACTTGCTTATGCGATCAGTTGTCTGCTGGGATCAATTCCGGCAATCTGGTTTTTGTGCAAACACCGTAGCAGTATCGTCGACGAAACAAAGTCTGAACCACTTCAACATTCGACAATGTGGAGAAAGATCGCACCGTTTGCGGCTTGGCTGTGGGCGTCCAACCTGTTCCACAATTTGTTCGAGGTGTCCGATCGCTACATGCTGATTCACTGGTCAGACACAGCGGCCGATCTGGCTCACGGTTTTGTCGGCCAATACCATAGCGGTCGAGTCGTGCCACTGTTGCTTGTCAGTGTTGCCGCCGTGATTGGCGGTTTGCTGATGCCTTACATGAGTGCTGCCTGGGAAAAAGGCGACCGCGACCTGACGTGTCGACAATCGAAATGGTCCATCAAGCTGCTTTCGCTGGCCTTCACCGCCGGAGGGATCTTGGTGCTGTTTCTGGCCCCGGTTCTTTTCGAGGGCATCTTCCAAGGTAAGTACAACGACGGACTGGCGGTGCTGCCGATGACTCTTGTTTATTGTATCTGGTTCGCTCTGTTCACCGTCGCGCAGAACTATTTGTGGGTTGCCGAGCAAGGGAAATGGGCAGCGGTCGCCGTGGCGATTGGGCTGGGAACCAACATTGTTCTGAACATGTTGCTGATTCCAAAATATGGGCTCCAAGGAGCGGTCCTGGCAACCACGTTGGGTAACGCAGCCAACCTGATACTTGTTTATATCGGGAACCACCGGTTTGGTTGTCGCATCGATCTGGGAATCTGGTTGACGTCGCTGATGCCGCTGCTGTTACTTTTGCCGCTCGATGGCGCGACGACGGGGTTCGCCCTGCTGATCATCGCGACCTTTGGAACAAACTGGTTTTTGAGCGCCGATGAGAAGCGTGACATGCTGGCGATGGCCGGAAGCCTCAGAAAGTAGACTTTCAGCGCGGCAATCAGTTTGCCATGTCGGATTCGACGTCCCGGCTGATCGCTTCCAGATCGAGCGAACCTTTTTCTTTCCGAGCGATTGAGAACAGCATCGATCGCGCGGAACTTAGCACCGGAGCGTACGCCAATTTCCCCTGATGGCGACGCCTGATTTCCTCAAGCAGTCGCCGCGCTGCAATCAGGTCGCCACTGGATTGAGCCGAATCTAGTTGCTCGATGAACGCTAACAGTTTCTCAGGCGGATCTGGCAACGTGATCTCACTGGTTACTTCGTCCAAGGCTGACTTGGCCGCAAAATGGACGTGGCGTTCCTGCCCGCCCGGATCACAAACGCTGACAAGATTTGCGAACGCCTGCAATGCCTCCAGCGTATCGCCTTCCTTTCGCAACTGAGCCGCTGCGATGTAATCTCGAGCCGCCCGTGACTGCAAGCCATGATCAAGTTCAAGTTCCGCGTGATGGACCAACGTTTTCTGGCGTGATTCGAAAAACAACGCCTCAGCCCGCTCCGCCAGTTCGCCCTGCCCGGTCATGATCGGTTTCAGCCGCTCACGGGCCTCGGTCCAGTCGCTCGGTTCCTCGGAAGCGATCATCGTCTGAGCTGCTTCAACGGTGTCGCGTTCGTCTGCCGGAACTAACAGAAACGCCAACATAGCGAAGATCGAAACGAGTCCTGTCACCAGAAAAGGCACGCGTTGGTAAAACGGCACATCGATTCCGGGATTTTCGCTTTCTTTGCCCAGCAGCAGTCTGGCTTCCGATTTGTCGACGCCCGCATTGAGCGGATTGAAGGTTCCGCTGACTTGTTCAACCGCTGCCTTGCGTCCGGCTTCAGCGTTGCGAATTTCCTGAAACGTCATCCAAACCGCCTTCGACGAATTCGGTCGCTTTCTCGCGTTTGGGTCGAGCAGTTGCGAAACCAGTTTGTCCAGCCAAACCGGACAGCCGAGCACATCTTTTGTCACCGAGGGAATTTCGCCTTTCATTTTCTTGCGATTCAAACGGCCCATCGTATCGGGCGAGTACGGCAAACGACCCGTCAGCATTTCGTACAGCATCACACCTAACGAATACAAATCGGACTTCGCAGTCGCGCCTTCGGTAAACTGTTCGGGTGCCATGTAGGCGGCGATTTCAAGCTCGCGACGCTGGACCGCATCCCAGCGCCGGCGACGGGCTCGATTGAGTCGCAAGTCGGCCACTTTGATTTGATTATCTGCCGTCACAAGAATCTTGTCGGGCGTCAGTTTCGAGTGAACCAGATCCTTCTGGTGCAGATACTGCAACAGGCTGGAAATCTGAGTCCCGAAATCGATCACTAGGTCAATCGACAATCGCCCGCGTCGAGCCAGCAACGCCGTCAACGACTCGCCATCAACCAACTCCGTCGCAAAGAACACCTGTTCGTCGTCGACCCCCGCGCCGAATACCTTGATCAGGTTCGGATGGTCCAACTGCCGCAACGCGTTGACTTCACGTTCGATCTTGTCGAGCGCCTTGCTGCGAGGCACCGTTGGGGGGATGTTGATGAACTTCAACGCCACTTCGCGATTCTGCTCCGTCTGCCGGGCATGGTACACACGGTGACGATTGCTGGTGCCCAGCTTTTTCAGAATCTGAAAAGGGCCGACCTGTGTTTTCTCCACGGCAGCATCCTTGTGACAGCATTTGGAAGTCGCTGTTATCGCAACAGCTTGGTACGTAAGAGGTGAGGTAGCTGATTCTTCCCCGGTCGACATCATTTCACAAGACCAGAGGGCAACCCAGATCTCGCAGTTGCCGCAAACCGACACGGCCTCGCGTCAGCCCGAAGGGAACTGTTTGCAGTATTCGTACACTGCCATCGTCGTCGCGGTCACCACATTCAGGCTGTAAGGCAGGCCATAAACAGGAAGTTCAATAATGTCGTCCAGGCTGGACAATTGGTCGTCCGCAATCCCCAATCGCTCATGTCCGATCACCAGAGCGGTCCGGCGCGGGAACGAGAAGTCATGAATCAGTGTCGAGCGATCGGTTTGTTCGAGCCCGACCAAGCGGTAGCCATCGGCCTTCAGTTTTTTTAATACCGGCAACAGCGAACGCCGGCGTTCGATCGCTACATGAGTCATCGCGTCCCGGGCAATGGTTGGATCGATCTTGCCGTTACCGCTGGCAATGATCTTTTCGATCGCACAGCAACCGGCCAGTCGCACGATCCGCGACAGGTTGACGTTACTTTTGAAATCGGGGCAAACCAGCACCAGTTCGCGAGGACGTTCGAGTTTCGTGAACGCCTGATGCCGCACCTGTTCGGTTTCAAACGACTGCTTTGTCGGAACAGGATTCGAATCAAACCGATCAGAATCAGACATGGGGATAGCCGGGATCGATCATGCCTTCCGCTTTCATCGCTTCCCAAAACTCGGGCGGGATCTGTTCTTGGATCGCGCTCACATTCGATGCAACTCGTTTGGGTGATGTCGTTGCCATGGCGAAACTGGTGATCTCGGGCGGAGAGCACGCAAACTGAGTACACGCGCTGAACGGTTTGACGGAAAACCGCTCACAGATCGTGTTCAGCCTGTCACGCCACTCGAATTTCTTCGCGTCTTCCGGATTTTCGGGATCCATTTCCACGTAGTCGTAGAAGCCGCCACCCAGCAGAAATCCGCCATGGAAGACGGCTGAGTTTATCAACCACACATTTTTCTTGTGAAGTTGTTGAAAGAACTCGAGCAGGTCTTCTGGATGACGGTGGATCGTGAAGCTGTTGGCGAACATCACCCAGTCGAGGTCGACGTGTTCGCAAATGTCGCGGACGGTTTTCCAATCCTTGGAACCAACACCGATGCCCAGCACTTCGCCCTGTTCTTTTAGCTCGCTCAGTGCTTTGTATGCGCCAAGAATATCGTCGAATCGTTGGCGGCGATCGTCCTCCGATGTCGCGGCGGCAAGGTACTCATCGGGATCGTGTACCGATCCCATTTTAGAGTCGAACCCTTCGCCCAGGATCTCGTTGCCCTGATTCCAGCAATCGAGAATCCCCTGATAGCTGATCTGCTGAACCGCATCATGTTCGATTTCGACCCACGCCCCCGGTTCGAACGTCGGCTCGGGAGTCGTCAGCGGCACTCGCTTCCAAGCCAGTTTGTTGCTGACGATGACGTCTTCGGGTTTTACGTTCAGCGTTCGCAACGCTTCGCCAATGACTTCCAGCGAAAGGCCGGCTCCGTATTTTCCCGCCGTGTCAATCACGACCGGCTTGGGAAGGTGTTCCAGCCATTGCTTCAACACTTCCATCTTGGTCGCAAACGGATGGGCCTCATACAAATTCCCGAACGCTCCGGTACCCACGACAATCGGAGCGACATCCAGATTCAGGCGTTCGATGGTGCATTTTTTCATAGTTGGTATGGTCGACCTAGAGGGGGAATTGCTGTGGCAGGAGTGGCTAGACTTCGGGAATCAGGTGGAAATCGGAACTCATTGGAGTCCGTCGTCCTTCGATCAAAAGTTTGGCATTTTTGTGGCCTCTCAACAAGCGTGGCTTCGTTCAGCATATCAGCAGGAAAAACGGCCGTCATGAAAGGCGGCAAAGAACCTTCGAATCGAGGCTCAGTGTTGTGCATCCAGCGGTCCTTCTCGGGCCTCGATTCGTCGTTCGTCCAAGATGGCAATGGGACTTGGGCGGAGCCACAAACTGGCCAAACAAGAACCATCGCAGAGAGTGTCGTTCCGCCCGCACCCAAACTCAATTCGCCGCCGGGAGGGGAAGGCTCCGCCCGCCCCCATCAATTGATCAAACGTCCCAATCCGCCGGCTTGGACGGGCCGCGCCCTCCCAAACGATCACATTCGTGATCATAATCAAGGGGGCCAAGCGTCGCGCCGATTGCCAACCCTGAGAACCCGCATCCGATGGCGAGCGTCAATATCAATTCTTCTCAAACACGCCGACCGGCGCCTCGAACATCGCCAATCGACGTTCCTCCGGCGCTCGATACGGCGACTCGGGTCATGACGCCTGAGAATATCGCGTTCGAGTATCAACTGGCGGGCCCGTTCCGCCGCATCGTCGCCTACGTCGCGGACATTTTGATTTCGCTGGTGGGCTTCGGGATTGTAGCATTTATTGTCTGGATAGGATTTTTGTTCCTGTTCAGTAACACCTTCATTGCAGACGAATTTTGGGGGCTATTGGCATTCCTAACTCTGGTTTCGTGGTTTCTGATTTACTGGTTCTACGGTGCCGTCACGGAAACGTATCTCAACGGTCAGACGTTTGGTAAACGAATCTGCGGCCTGCGAGTCATGACGATCGATGGTCATGCGATCGATGGCGTCCAAGCAACGCTAAGAAATTTCTTCCGCTTGTTGGACATGGCTCCTGTCGCCAGTGTTCCTGCGATGTTGGGCGGAATTTCAGAAGAAAGCGTACTCGCGATTCCAACCTGTCTGATCGGTCTGATTGCGATGACGATTAACAAACGCTATCAGCGGATCGGCGACATGGTCGCGGGCACGATGGTGATTCACGAGGAACCGCGAATGCTGACCAAACTGAATCAGTTCTCCGATCCGCGAGTCGCCTCGCTGGCCGAACTGATCCCACCCGTGTTCGTCGTGTCGGCAAAGCTCTCTCGAACAGTTTCCGAATATGTTGACGGTCGTCAGCACTTGGCTCCTCAGCGAGCCAACGAAATTGCCAGCCATGTGGCTCGACCGCTGCTGCACAAGTTCGGCATACCCGGCAACACAGATGCCGACCTGTTTCTGTGTGCGTTGTACTACCGGACGTTCGCTGAAGAATTATCGGATGACGAAGCTACAGGACAGGGTGTGGCAGTCACCGGAGATAAAGCGGGAAAAGCACCGCTCAACGATAGGATCACGGCGAAGGAAGAGGCATGAACGTCGCTCAACTGCTGAAGAAACGTCGACCTCAATGGCGAGAGCTCGAAAGATTGTGTGAAACGATCAGTGATAAGCCAGACCGTTCGCGCGAAGAGATCGTGTCTCGATTTTCGAGTCTCTATCGCGCCGCGTGTGCGGACCTTGCGTTGGCTGAGTCCAATCAGTTTCCGCCGGCGACGGTCGAGTATCTTCATCAATTGGTTGCCAGAGCGCACAACCAGCTGTATCGATCGGAGCGTTATCAGTTTCAAAAATGGTATCGCGTGATTTTCCGTGACACGCCGCGACGGATCTTTCACGACCCTTGCGTACACATTGTGGCCGTGCTTTTCTGGGGTCTGTTTTTGATTTCAGCCTACCTGGCCTACGACAACACGGTGTGGCCTGGGTTTGCGCAGGATGTTGTCGGGCAGGAACAACTGGACACCAGCGCCGAGATGTTCGCTAACTTTGGTGGGCGCGGCCGAGGCGAAAACTGGATGATGTTCGGTTTTTACATTTTCAATAACGCCGGCATCGGTCTGAACTGCTTCGTTTGGATGCTGTTTGTGTTGCCGGGATTTGTGACACTTGCGTTTAACTCGGTCCACTTGGGCACAATTTTCGGCTACATGTTTCGCCCTGAAATGGGCGAGGCCGGCGATCACTTCAAGAATTTCGTTACTGCTCATGGCCCGTTCGAGCTGACTGCGATTGTGCTTTCCGCAGGAGCAGGTCTGAAAATCGGGCTCGGCTGGTTGATGACGGGCGGCCTGAGTCGACTGGATTCGTTGCAAAAAGCGGGACGCGATGCGTTACCAATCGCGATGACCGCGGTGGCTCTATTTTGTTTGGCGGCAGCGATTGAGGGACTCATTTCTGCGACCCCTGAAAAACACATGCCATGGTTTTTCAAAGGCTCCGTCGCGACGTTCACGAGTTTTTTGCTGACGTTTTACTTTGTCGTGCTGGGCTTTCCGGAGCCCGGCGACTCGGATCTTGATTTTCTTTCGGGAGCATGGGATGAAGCTTGATCAGACTTTTATCTCAATCCGAAAACGTAGCGTGTCGGAGTTGTTCGATCTTGCGTTGACCGTCGTCCGCAGCCATTGGCGATCCCTGTTGATCTTGCTGGTGCTGGGTTCGGTTCCGTGGATTCTGTTGGACGTGTTCTTGCTGTGGCCATTGATGCATTTTGGCCCGGGCGACCCGAGCCGCTGGGCGTGCAGTTGGCTGATGATGCTGCTGGTTGTCAGTCAGGCTCAGTATGGCACATCGCTGATCACGCTGTACCTTGGCGAAGCGATGTTTATCGGCCAGCCCAACTGGAAACAGGTGGCCCGTGAAGCGTTGAAAATTTCGCCCCTGTTTGTCTGGCTACACGGATGTTTGCGGATGGTGTTTCCGGTAATTTTCCTGACTTGGTTGTTGGATATCGAGCATCCATCGGACTTTGGTGTCTTGATGGGCCTGTTCATTCCAGCGTCCGTTGCGCTGGGCCTGGCCTTTCGAGCGTTTCGCCCATTTGTCTCCGAGATGATTCTGCTGGAAAAGACGCCGTGGCGACCGAAAGCTTCAAGCGAGGTCAGCTTCGCTCGTCGATCGAAAGCTTTGCATTCGTACGCATCGTCCGAATTGTTTGGGCGGTTTGTCTTGAGCTGTCTATTCGCCGCGCCGCTGGCAATCTCGTTTCAGTCGTTATTCGTTCAGGTCGATTCGTTGATGAACATTTCCGCAGGTTACGAGTGGACGCTTGCCGGCTATTACTGGGTCGTAGCTTTGTGGCTGACGGCTGGCTTCGTCGCCGTTTTTCGCTTCCTGTCCTACATTGACATCCGCATCCGGCAGGAAGGCTGGGCCATCGAACTGAAAATGCGAGCCGAGGGTCAGAAACTGGCGATGAGTTAGCACTCGCGAACCAGTAAGTTGCCGGATGAACATGATTCATCGCCGTTTTTAAGCGAGCATGCGACTCCAGACATCAGGCTCGACATTTGATAAACTGTGATTCAACTCAATGAATTATGCTCCATGCGAATTTCTGTGACGCGAACGACTCGACAACGACGAACCTTGAACGCACGAGCTGTTGTGCTGCGGGCAATGTTGGTTTGCTGGATCTTTTTGGTCGCGGTAGGGATGGTGGGTTTCGGCGGCGGCTTCCGTGGCAGCGTTAGTGCTCAGGATGCCGGGTTGGAGTCACTCAAGCGCCAATCGCTTCCTTGGTACGATGCGGCAACCGAGCAAGTCAGGCAGGTAGAACTTGGCGCTCGAGACGATCCGCGGTCGGGGCTTCGGGGTACCGTCCCCAAAAAGCAACCTGTTTCCAAAAGCAACTCTCTGGAGGGATTTTTTGACGACTGGAATCTGGCTTGGGCGAGCGGCTTGGGCACCTTGCTATATTGGCTGATATGGATCGGGCTTGGCGTCGCGTTCGTAATTTTGATTGTCTGGGTAGTCCGAAATGTTGAGGTCCGGCAACCCGTCGCTCGCAAGGATTCGGAATCCACTAGGTCACTGGCGCAAAGTGTGGCTCAACTTCCTTTTCAAGTGGAGGTTGGTGACGATGATTTTCGATCTCTTGCCGCGAAGGCGTTTCATTCGAACGACTTTCGAACGGCGATCGTCTGGTTGTTCAGTCATGTGCTGGTGTCGTTGGATCAGCGCGACTTGATTCGGCTTAAGAAAGGGAAGACCAATCGGCAGTATTTGCGTGAGCTTGCCGGCGACCGCGAATTGTCCGCCTATTACGCGGACGTGATGCTGCCATTTGAAGCCACATTCTTTGGCGACAAGGATCTAGATCGTGACCAGTTTGTGGCCTGTTGGGATCGCTTGGAAGTTTTTGAGCAACAGGTCAATGCAGTGGGAGGCACGGCATGACGCGCCTTCGAAGCTCATGCTTGCCCGTTTGCGTTATCGCAATCGTGAGCCTGACAGCGACGATCGGTTGCTTTGAACAGCGGGACACTGTTCATACTGAGTATGGAAAAATCCGAGGAGAATCTGGCGGGACCAGCGTCAATGGTGTCTCTGTGCTGGCGGACATGCTGCGTGAACGAGGGCACGCGGTGACTCGCTACGGTCGGTTGTCCCCCAAGATCGAGCGTTACGAAACGTTGGTCTGGTTTCCGGCGAATAAAGATTGCCCTTCGGACGAAGCGGTGGATCGGCTGGAGCAATGGCTCGACAACGGCTACCGTCGAACGTTGATTTATGTTGGTTACGATTTCGCCGGGGAGGTCGATTACTATCGACAGCTTGTCGATGTAACCGAAGGCGAGCAACAGGAAAGAGCCTTGCGTGCGTTGGCAGAGGCTCAGCTGCGCGAAGACGCGAGGCTTTACGATGACGTTTCGGACGATTGGCGAGTCATGTTTGTTGGCGGAAAGCCGAGCGACGACCGCTGTCGATGGTTTAACCTAGAGATCGACCAGAGGGAAACATCAAACCGTCTTGCGGGTCCCTTGACAGAGACACTGCCGTCCAAGTCACGCCCCGTGATGCAGACTCGTGCTTGGCTGAAGTATCGCCAAACCTATCTGGATAGCCACCCGGGCCGAAAGCTGGAAAATTTGCTGACCGTGGACCAGCGTCCGTTCGCGTTCCGTTACTATGAGGAATCGGGTGACGCGGATAATTTTTGGGTATCAGGAAACCAACTGATCTTTGTGAACAACGCTCGTTTTCTGGCCAACTACGGTTTGATTGAAGCGAGCAATCGGCAGTTGGCCGAAAATCTGATCGAATATGTTGAACCGCATTCGGACGTTCTGTTTCTTGAAAGTGACGAGAATGGAATCGAGGTCTCCGATTCGGACTACGATGCTCACAACAGTTGGTCGTGGATCACTCAAAAGCCGTTGTGTTACATGGTGCCGCACTTTCTGATCTGGGGCGTCCTGTTTTGTTTCGCTTTTTATCCTATCTTTGGCCGTCCGAGGCGAACCACCAATGATCGGAATCGTTCGTTTGGAGACCACATTGCCGCCATCGGCAGGCTGTCGGGTCGGCACTTGAGCACGAGAGCCGCGCGAGCAAAAGTTCATGACTACCTGAAAGCCAACGAAGCCGTTCCAAAAAAACAGCATAAAGTATCGAAATCCTCCGGGGAAAACGTATCGCAATGAGCCATTCCGAATCCAATGCCGGCGGCAACGAGGGCAACTTGAATCCTTCGTTTGTCCAATTCGCCTGCCCCAGTTGTGACGCTCAGCTTAAAGTTGCCGCAACGATGGCCGGTCGGGACATCAAATGCCCCAAGTGCGAACGGGTCTCGAAGATCTCGACCGACTCAATCGCTGGCTCGACGGCTGACGCGATCACTGCCGCGAAACCAAGGCAGCAGATCGCGGATTCGGCCGGGACGGCAGCCTCGTCGAAATTCGTTTCTGCTGCCAACGAATCGCCTGCGGTGGTTTCGGCGGTGGCTTCAACGGATGAACGGCTGGTCGGGCGACAGACGGAAATTCGCGACCTTTACCTTCGGGTCTGTGACGAGGTCGCGAAAATCTTCGTAGGCCAGGATGAACTGGTCGAGGGAACTCTAGTCGCGTTGTTTTCCGGCGGTCACGTGTTGATCGAAAGTGTGCCGGGGCTTGGGAAGACTTTATTTGTTCGCACGATAGGTAAGATTCTGGGTTGTGACTTTGGCCGAATTCAGTTCACCGCCGACCTGATGCCGTCCGATATCACAGGAGCTCCGATCTTCAACATGAAATCGCAGGAGTTCGAATTTCGTCCCGGACCGGTGTTTACTCAGTTGCTGCTGGCGGACGAAATCAATCGTTCACCTGCCAAAACGCACGCCGCGCTACTGGAAATCATGCAGGAAAAGCGAGTCACCGTCGACGGAAGAACGCATGAGCTTGAATTGCCGTTCTTGGTCGTCGCGACTCAGAACCCGATCGAATCGGAAGGCACCTACAGCTTGCCGGAAGCGCAGCTGGATCGATTCATGTTCAAACTGGTGGCACAATATCCGTCAGCAAAGCAGGAAGCTAAGATTCTTTCGATGCATGGCGGTCAGGTCGACTTGAGTGATCGTCTTGATTCAGAAATTCAACGCGTCACCACTCCGGAAGAAATCCAACGCGTCACACAAGCCAACGCGAACGTTCGAATCGATCCGCTATTGATCGACTACATCAACCGCATCGTGCGGCTCACGCGTGACTGGCCTCAGTTTTACATGGGGGCGTCACCGCGAGCCGGGATCAGTCTAATGCAAGGGGCTCGCACGCTGGCTGCTTTCTACGGCCGAGACTTCGCGGTTCCGGATGATGTGGTTCAGATCGCCGTACCGGTGCTGAGACACCGAGTGATGCTGACGGCGGAGGCGGAGGTCGAAGGCCAGACGGTCGATCAGTTGCTGGGCGATCTGATCCGAACCGTCGAAGTCCCTCGGATGAAGGAAGAATGAGTTCAAGTTTGGGGTTTCGAGTTTTAGGTTTTAGGTTTTAGGTTTCAGGAGGTTGAGCATCCGGCCATAAGTTTTCTGGTATCAAGATGACTAGTGACGTGAGGATTGTTGGTGATTCTTTCTTGAGTGATGTCACGTAACTTTGTGACGGGTGATTGAGTCTGTGCGTTGGGCGGGCGTTGATTGGTCAGATATGTTTCTAGGGCATCGCCTTGGGTTTACTTAGAGTTGCTCGTTTGGAGCGTTTCCCGTTCAGTCGATTACGCCCCACGCCGAAAACCTCGCAGCAAGTACTGAGTACCGAAAACCTCACACCTCATACCTCACACCGAAAACCTCCTTCCTGTACCCTGTAAACTTTCCCCTTTCTAACTCCGTCCCATGCCAGACTGGCTTTCCCAAACGTTCGACTTCCTCGTCAGCCGCCCCTTGGTGTTGCTGACGATGCTGGCGTTGCCGCTTTTCGCAGTGGCCCGTATGGGAAACGTTTACCCTCATCGAAGACTGCTGTACCTAGCCATGCTGCCGCTGATGGTTTCGATCGCGATGGTGCTCAATCCAGTCATCGGTTGGTATTTGCTAGTGATCGATATCGTGATCGTGGCCGTCGCGCTGTTTGATTTGTTCTCGATCGTGCCCGCGAAATATTTTGATGCGAGAAGAACGAGCATCCACATTGCGTCATTGGGCAAGCCGCATGATGTCGAGATAGAACTTACCAATCGCTCCAGAAGAACTTGTATGGTTCGCATTTGTGACGATCTGCCCGATTCGTTTTCGACCGAACCCGCGTTCACAGATGCCAGGATCAACGGACCGGGCCGAGTCCGTTTTTCGTACCGCTGCACCCCTCAGCAGCGCGGTCGCGAACAGCTGAAATGGGTACATGTTCGAGTCGACAGCAGGCTGAAACTGTGGCGGGCATTCCACAAAATCCCATGCCCTTGGACGTTCAACGTCTATCCTGACATGAAGCAGATTACCGAATACGACCTGCTGGCTCGAACGAATCGTCTGAGCCTGCTGGGCATGCGACGGTCGCGAAAGATCGGACAAGATAATGAATTCGAGCGACTGCGTGACTACACTCAGGATGACAATTTCAAACACATTGATTGGCGGACCACGGCGAGGCGGCGGAAACTGACGGTTCGAGACTACCAAGCGAACCAAAGCCAGCGGATCATGTTCCTGATCGACTGCGGCAGAATGATGACGGGCGTCTCGGGTAAGCTGACGATGCTTGACCATTCGCTCAACGCGATGCTGATGCTCAGCTACGTCGCGCTCAAGCAGGGCGATTCGGTCGGGATGATCAGCTTCAACGATCGAATCTGCAATTTCACTCCGGCTCGTAGTGGTGTCAACCATATCAATCGATTGCTGCACGCTTCTTATGACCAGCAGGCCGCGTTTGTGGAATCTCGATATGACGAAGCGTTTCTACATCTGCGAACCAACTGCCTGAAACGGTCGCTGGTGGTGTTGATTACCAACGTGATCGACGAAATCAATTCGTTTCAGATTCGACAGTACCTGACGGCAATGTCAGGTCGGCATCTTCCGCTAGGGGTATTGCTGAAGGACCGCGACTTGTATCGGCACGTGGACGAAATCGATCCAAAAACCGCTCATGCCAGCGAACTTCATCACGCGGCGGCCGCAACCGATGTGATCACTTGGCGACAGAGCGTCATTCGCGATCTTCAACACGGCGGAGCACTCACGCTGGACGTTTATCCTGAGCAGTTAACCAGCGGTTTGGTAAACCAGTATCTGGACATCAAAGCTCGTCACCTGTTGTAGTTGCTTCGGACTTGTTGCTAGAAAACAATTGAAGAAGTTGGGCTGCTCGATCACATCGGTCGTCAGGGGCACCACGGTCGGCCAACAAGCAATCACGCACATCCCTCAGACGACAAACGGCATCCGAACTGACGCACCACGCCGCGTCCGCAGCAGGCAACTCAGGGACCAGTTTGTTTGCAATCAACTGAACCAGTTGCTCAATGCCCTCATTCTGCGTCGCGCTGGTGGCGAGCCCAGCGGGGCGCGGGGCATCATTCTTCTCGATTGCGTGATGCGAAGCTGAAGCCGCTCGGTCGCTTTTGTTGTGAACGACAATGTCACAATCGAGGCGATCGAGTAGCTCCTGATCGCGGTCGTTCCACGCTCTTGATGCATCGAAAACGCCAATCACGAGACGCGCCTTTTCAATTTTCCGGTGAGCATTCTCGATCCCAAGTCCCTCGATCGGACTTTCCGCATCGCGTAGTCCGGCGGTATCCGAAAGTTCGATCGGC
Organism: uncultured Pirellulaceae bacterium; assembly: GCA_937928215.1. Classification (GTDB taxonomy): domain Bacteria; phylum Planctomycetota; class Planctomycetia; order Pirellulales; family Pirellulaceae; genus Mariniblastus. The sequence continues at coordinate 29,415 of CALFWL010000041.1, forward strand.
CAACCGTCAACGGCGGTTCGTTGTGAGACCACGTCGCGAGTTGTCCCGGCGGACGCATGAACAATGGCTCGTTGAAATCCCACAATGGCATTGATCAAGCTGCTTTTGCCAACATTCGGCTGACCACACAGAACGACCGAAGGCGTTCGAGTCAGTGATAATCCAAAATCGGACCACGTCAGAATCTGATCGACCGAACCCATCGCTTCTTCAACCTGACGGTCTTGAAGCAATGTGTGAAGTTCCTCAATGGCAGCCGGCAGGAGACTCAGCTGCCGCAAGATCAGTGACGCCGTCAGCTCGGTTGTGGCTTGCGGGAGAGTCCTCCACACTTCATCGCGCCAAGCGTTCGTGTCGGTTGGATCGGGCGATCCAAGAGGCATTCCTTCAACCGCCCCGCGATCAGCCAGAGACGACACAATGGAATCGACCGCCGCGGTCCCGCCGTGGCAATGAATTTCGAAATGTTCGCTGGACAAACGGCAAACCACAACGTCTTCTCCCGTCGGAGCCCACGTCCCGTAGACCAATTTTCGATGCGCGACTTCACGATACGCACGCTGACTGAATGGGCGAAAGACATCTTCGATTGCTCTACTCGCACCGGTCCCGCGCACTTCCACGACAGCAATCGCACCCCGTCCTGCTGCAGTCAACCGGCAACAAACAAGCGCTGTCGTTTCATTGTCTACGAGATTGGCCATGTGTTCGATATCGATGGATTCGTGACGCGATCAGCTCTTGCTGCCGTGATCGAGGGATCGAGCAACACTGGCGACCCCTTGGAGCACGAGGTGGTCGACGTAGTGCCAGTCATTGGGCAACAGTTGGCGAATCACTGCGATGCCGCCTCCTGAAGCAACAACAAACGGATTGTTGTCCAGCTTGCTCGAGATGCGATCGACAATTCCACGAATTGAAAAAGCTTGTGCCGACACGACACCCGCCAGAATTGCGGACTCGGTCGAATCCCCGATCGCCTGCTCAAGATTCACATCAATCCATGGCACCTTCACGTCTGGCAGGTTTCCCGTTGAGCGATGCAGGGAACGGAAGCTTGTCTCGGCCCCCGGAAATATTACGCCTCCTTGGAACACGTCTTCTGAGTCGACTAGATCAATCGTGACCGCGGTGCCTGCGTCAATCACGATGACTGGCTTGGATTCATTCGAGCGGTGGCGATTGATCAAAACCGCAGCCTTTGCCGCGAGCAACCGATCGATGCCCAGTTGTTGACGAGACTGAACGTTGGAAATCAGGTCAACATCGCTCTGGGTCAATAATCGACAATCAGTGTCAGGAAAAAGCGTCTGCCATTGGTTCTGGAAATCTTGCAGGTGTGATCCGTTCACGCTGGAAACGAAACAGCCAGACGGTTGCGTTTCGGACAAGACTTCTTGAAAACCCTCTATCGCGTCATCAGAAAGCGTCATCCCAAACCGAGACACCGCGTCCGATTCGATGGCGTATGACTCGCGATCGACCGCGACCAGCTTGATCGAACTGTTTCCGATATCGGCAAGAATTGCTGTCATGGCGTTCTTGTACTGACTGGAAGCAAAGGCGGAAATGACGGAAAGCCTAATCGTTGGTTTCCAGATGACTTTACCTGGGAACGCTTCAAACCTTTTGCGTCAACGTTGCATCAATCTCATTCAACAGCCGAGGCAGTCCTTCACCCGTGACTGCGGAAATGCTCAGCACCGGCTTACCCGCAGCTTGACTCAGTTGTTGTGCTACTTCACCAGCATCAGGCAGCTCGGACTTCGTGCAGACCAGAATTTCGGGGCGTTCGATCAAACTTGCATTGTACTGCTCCAATTCCCCTCGAATTGCCAAGTAGTTGGCAACCGGATCGGTCTGGTCCATCGGCATAGGTTCGACCAAGTGAACAAGAATTCCCGCTCGCTCGATGTGCTTCAGAAAATCGTGCCCAAGCCCGACACCCTGCGCGGCTCCTTCAATCAAGCCGGGAATGTCTGCCATCACGAATGAGCGATCCATATCGACCTGAACCATTCCAAGGTTTGGAAACCGAGTCGTGAAGGGGTAGTTGGCGATCTCGGGCCGTGCCGCCGAAAGCCGACTGAGCAACGTACTCTTGCCTGCGTTCGGCATGCCAACGAGACCGACATCGGCGATGACTTTCAGCTCAAGGATCAATTTTCGCTGCTCGCCCGGACTGCCCTCACCCGCCTGCCGAGGCGCCTGATTGGTTGATGACTTGAATCGAGTATTCCCTTTGCCCCCGCGTCCGCCGTGCGCGGCGATGACGGAATCGCCATCGTTCGCCAGATCCTTGATTACAAAACCATTCACCGCGTCGACCACAATTGTGCCGGGAGGGACGTGCACATGAACGTCATCCGCATTGGCTCCATGGCGACCTGATCCCTGCCCGCCGTTGCCATTTTTACCTCGAATGTGATGACGGTTCGCCAGATCCATCAGACTGTTGACGCCGTGCTTTGCGTGAAGGATGACACTACCGCCGTTGCCACCGTCGCCTCCGTCCGGGCCTCCGCGGGGAACATATTTTTCGCGTCGAAAGCTAATGCAACCGTGGCCGCCACGACCTCCGATGACTTCGATTTGAACGCGATCGACAAACATGGCAATTTGAACAGAAAAAAAGGACGTTGGAAAACGCAAACAGGATGCCAGTTGGCATCCTGCTGGGTATCAAGAATTGTCAGCCGAAGATCAGCTTGCTTCTGCAACCACGTTGATTCGGCGACCTTTGCGATCGAACATTACCTGCCCATCAATCAGAGCAAACAGCGTGTAATCTTTGCCTTGGCCGACACCTTTGCCAGGGTGCCACTTGTTGCCAACCTGACGAATCAGAATGTTGCCTGCCACGACTCTCTCGCTGCCGAACTTTTTGACGCCACGTCGTTGGGCGTTTGAATCGCGACCGTTGCGGCTGGAGCCCTGTCCCTTTTTATGTGCCATTGTGCTTCTCTGTATCTTTGTCTTGTTTTTTAATTCGTTCGATCAAGTCGAATGGATGACTCGTTCGAGACCGCCCAAGCTGAAACCAGACCGCTGAGCCGTTTGAGCTGAAAGCTAGTTCAGATTCCGATAATCGAATCGCCCAGTCTAGCGGTAGATCCACAGATGATCAAGGCTTTTGATGAACCGGATCTTGCCGAAATCAGGTTCCCAGTACTGCGGTTCCAACGCCAGCGTGTACGCGTCTTCGTCCAAGGTCATCGACCATTTCTGCCCCGGAATCAAGGTTTTTAGGTCTAAATCAGCCGGGATATCGAGTCCCGAACCCTCAATCGCGATGGCGACATCGCTGGGAAGCTCGCCCTTGTCCAACGTCGGCGTAAGGCCCGAGTTGAACGTTTCGAGGCTCACCTTGCCATCCGTTTCGGCAATCAAGACGCTTCGGTTAGCTGACTCGCTTTCGTGGTAGACCCGCAGAACCGGGCCCGGCAAGGCGTATCGTTTCGTGATCAGTACCTGCTGACGAGGATCATTGACCAGTGGAATTCCGTAATCAACGTTGTCTTGAGATTCGCTAACGGTGTCGCCTGGTCGCCAGAAGTTCAGTTGAAGCGTCTTTTTGTCCAGTTCGATGTTGCCGTCTGAATCTTTTCGAATTCGATAGGCGTTGGTCAAGCCCGAAACGTACACGCTCAGGTAGTCAATTCTAGGATCGATATCTTTCCAAATTGCCACGCCCCACACGCCATCTGATGCGGGATCTTCGATGACGGGCAATGCCACCTGAGACATCTGCACGGTGCTTAAAAGCCTGCGCCCCGAGTCTTCGCGTTGTTGGATCAGTTTCACGAGGGATGGATCGATGAAGTCGCGATAGACCGCTTTCTCGTACTCTGATTTTTCAGCCGGGATGACCCATCCTTCAAGAGTAAATCGCGGCAGGAACTCCGGCTTCGCATCTGCTTCCTGCTTGTTCTTCTGGAGCTCGTATAGCTGGCGATCGAAATTCGGATTCGCCTTCACCTGCTCGAAGCCCATCGATTTGCCAAGGTTTCGAATTCGGTAAACCATGTACCAGATATTATTTTGAGTGACCGCCCCGGAAGCCTGGCGGACAGGCTGGGACGTTTGCCGCAAACCCGTGAATGAGAACTCGTACTGCCAGATGTCACGGAACAAGACAACTCGGCGCGAAAGTTCGTGCAGCGTCACCTGCCGAGGTAGCGTTTTTGGTTGGTACGCCTGAACATCGATTCCCGGCAACCGCATCGGCAACGAGAAACTGTCACGCACGTCTAGAACGGTCGGGATCGTTTTCAGAACCCCAGGCGCGAGTTCCCGCGCCTGATCGAATTTCACCTGCCCACAGACCGATGCCGGGGAGGCAATTGAGAATGCAACTGACACCAGCGTGCTGGACACCAACAGCATCAGATTCATCTTGGCGGGTCGCGTTTGCATGGTCTGGCCTGGCAACAGTTCGCAATAAGGTTGAAATTGAATCTTCTTGTGGTCCTAGCACGAGTCACGACGGACCCCATCACGCCCGTTCGGGTCACCTTGAACTCGCCAATGGTTATCGGTCCCGCGCTCGGGCTTCCATCAGGATGCAGTCATTCAAGGATTGGTCGGTCCCTCTGCTCGACGCGACCCGTCAGGTCTGGTCAAAATCTGCTGCCAACAGCAAAACACCTCAGACAAGCCGGCTCTCGGCAGCAACGAAGTATAGTTGGAGCCACCGAAACGGGTCAACATTTATCGTGCTTTCCAGCCCCGTTGCTCAAGAACTCCGGCAGCCTGGCAAGGAAAGAAAACGAAATCTCGTCGAATCGGCGGGCAATCATCAAGCCCATCCGGCGTCGCCATCCAGACTGATCAAGCCTCAAGCTCTGTTGAAGCCAATTTTCTTGATTTCGGAAACTTCCAGATTTCGGAAACTTTCTCGTTCCCTACCACCATAAGTTTCGACGAACAGCCAGTACGAGCGTCAATCGAAGATTCCCTTACCGAACTCTTCTGTCGCGGGCTTGGAACGGCCTGAAGAGATATTCGGGTTATCCGGCGAGTCGCTGGATTGCTTGGCGGAATCGACAGTGGAATCGGTATTCGCGTGAGGTCCGTCCTGGCCCCCAGCGTGAGCCGAATCGGTGCGAGTCTCAGCGGCTAAATCGCTGGATGCAACCTCGTTTGGAGCGACCTCCTGTGACGCGACCTCGTCTGGAGCAACCTCTTTTGAAGCAACCGTCGTCTCGGAAACTTTGTCTGGCGTCGGCTGGCTTTTTCGCCCCCCAGCGTCGTAGCCATCGTCATAACGCGACAGGTAGCCTGGCTCCCGAGATCGCTGAAGCTCATTTTCCAGCTCCTCAATCACTCGCTGTTGAATCATTTCCCGGCACTCGCCATTCACCGGATGAGCAATGTCGGCGTACAGTTTGGCTCGTCCACCCGCGTCATGAGACACCTGATCGGAAGGCTGTCGCTTGCCGCAATTGTTGCAATAGTTGGATCGAAGGTGATTCTTCGTGTGGCATTTGGGGCATGTTGAGGTCAGCTTGCGACTGGGCATCGCGACAAAAGGCCCGTTGTTGCCTTCGATAATTTTCAGATCACGAACAACGAATGCATCGTCGAAAGTAACGCTGCAAAATCCGCGCAAGCGGTCTTCACCGCTGTCCATCAGCTTGATACGAACTTCCGTAATTTTCATAGCTGCTAATCCTTTGCCCGTCCGAACCAACTTCGTCCTGTCAAAGCCTCTACGTCAGGCTGCTGTCGCTCCATGGTCCGACTTGCCTAAACCGTACGATCCGGTCGTACGACAGCAAAAATATCTGAAACCTGGCGCTCGTCCTGTCAACTTCACTGTCGCGGTAGTGGCCAATCGCTTCGTGCTGAACAATCCGAAGTAACTGCTACCACTGCCACTGAGCTGATGTCCGCAACATCGTCCTGCATCTTGTAGCAATTGAAACTCGTTCTGAATAACTTTGATTTCATCGTTCAGCGGAATCGCGAATGGTTGTAATCGGTTGTGCATCCAATCCCCGATCAGGGAAGGCTTTCCCGTTTTCAATCGCAAACCGAACTCAGACGCATCCCGTTGTCGCTGGGATATCACGACCTGTGAGTAAACCTCTGGCGTCGACAGGCCGGTTGGCGGTTTGGCAATCACGATCCATTGTCCAACCGGGGCTGCAAGTGGCGAAATCCTTTCCCCCCGTCCCTCGCAAAATGCTGTTCCGCCTCGCAGAAAAAACGGCACGTCGCTGCCCAACGTCGCAGCGAGCTCATAAAGCTGGCCTGCACCAAGCGGGGAACCCAGTAAACCATTGATCGCTTTGATCGTGGCCGCCGCATCGCTGGACGCACCGCCCAAGCCCGCCGCTGAAGGAATCCGCTTGTGCAACACGATGTCAAAGCCTTGCTTGGCGACGGCCCCAGCACAGCGAGCCCGCACGGATTCGATCGCTCGCAACACAAGATTGTCTGGCCCCAGTGGAATCGACTCCGCATCGGACGTGCAACCTTGAAGCACCTTCAGATTCAATTCGTGATCGCCTCGTGGCGCGAACGATATCGTGTCGTATAATGAGACCGTACTCATGAACGTCTCGATCTGATGGAATCCATCGTTTCGTTTGCGAAGCAACTCCAGATACCAGTTCACTTTTGCCGGAGCGACAACGGTCAGATGATGTGGGTTGTGCAACAAGTTCATCTGGATGCCAGTTTTCGAAACGTAGTTAACTGTCGCGAAGAAGATCGTGCTGAAAAATTCGAATAGCCGCTTTCGACATTTAACGTCATAGTATGCATTGTGCTCTGGGATTACTTGCGACACTCGTCCCGAAGCAACGGTGCGCCACCTTGGCCAGTTCGAGTAATCTATCACGATTCCCTAAAAGCACCACATCAGACGCTCAGGATTCGGTACCGTGCAGCACAGACAAATAGATAGAATTTCTACGGAACACGCTGCCAATGTTCGACAAACTGATATCTTTCGACGCTTTAGCGCTGAGCGAAAACCGGCGATTCTTGGCGAATTTGAATTTTTGGTCGGAGAAAATTAACCGATGATCCAGGAAGCCTGCGGGACGTGGGACGTTTTCTGAATCAGCTGAAAAATTTAACATTTCAGTGCCAAAATTCCCCCATCAACCGACCGATAACCCAATGCAATCAGGTTAGCGTTGACGAAGAGCCAGATTGGCAAAAACAATGAGAAATCTACCTCCTATCTGTTTATGCCGAACGATGTTTCTGCGACCAAGCAATCTTCCCTCCCTTTTTTCGTCGTGTAATCGCCCGTGATAAACCAACCTGAACCGCAGCTAGGAAACTCTGAAAACGCGCCTGCCTCAGAGGAGCCTCCTCGCTGGGCCATTCATCGCAGACTTTATGACTGGGTTTTATCCCTCGCGGAAACCAGCTACGGCACTTGGGCATTGTTCTGGATTAGCTTTGCGGAATCTAGCTTCTTTCCGATTCCACCCGACGTGTTGCTGGCTCCATTATGTCTAGGTAGCAGGACAAGGAGCCTATGGTTCGCGGCGGTGACGACTGTCGGTAGCGTATTGGGAGCATTGCTCGGGTACGCAATCGGCTACTGGCTGATCGACTACGCCGTGATGATTCCAAGCATCACGCTGGAGAAGATTGAATCCCTGAAGAACGAGTTCGATGCACGAGGCCAATGGTATGTGCTGGTTGCGGCACTGACGCCGATCCCGTTCAAGCTGCTGACCATCACCGCTGGGGCGGCCAAAATGAGCATTCCCGTGTTCCTGATCGCTTGCGTGATCGGTCGCGCCGCACGATTTTTCTTGGTTGCCGGCATCATCCGAGCGATTGGGCCACGCGCCATTCCGTTGATCGATAAATATTTCAATCTGCTGTGTGTTCTTTTCGTCGCTCTTTTGGTTGGCGGCTTCGTGGTTTTGAAATATTTTGGCGAGCATTGAATCGCTTTTGACTCATGCAGAGATTCGCGGACATGCACCAGTCGTGATCAGGGCAGCAACGCCCCGTCAATGTCCGCGTTTTTCGTCAGCCGATACCACCGACCAAGGCACCTCAGCGCCGCGACGCCCAGCAGGACACAGAAAAATCCAGCGACCCACGATTCTTTTGGGATCGAGGCCTCAAAATCCACGCCTTCGATCCCAATCGCGTCGCTGAACGCTTCGGTGGTTACGACGGCGCTGCGATACTTCTCATAGGCGATCACACCGCACAGGCATGAGGCTCCGAGCAGCAGCAACCCGATCGATCGAAATTTTCGAAACGGATGGTCATCGTGTTTCACGTCGCTCACGGCAGAATCTTTCCGACCTGAAAAAAATCTTGTCAGTTGGCAGAATTGGACGACTTTAGTTTTGAGTCTTCGCGCTTTGAGTCTTTGAACGAAAACGCCAGCTCGATCTTCTCTTTCGGCCACTGCGCGCCGTCGACCTCAACGTGAGGATAAACGAAATAGTTCAGCGGGCTCGCCGCCGATTCGGGGACCAGTTTGATGTCTCGCCCAGTTGAAAACGAGATTCGGTCTGGGGTCAGCCTGCCAAAGTAGTAGTCCTTCATTTCGGGGTGTTTATCGGCTTCAGAGATATCGACCGGAGTCCAACCCTTCCCCTTGGCGAAGAACCAAGCCCAGCAGTGATAACCCTTGACCACACCTTCGCTTTGGTCGGCTGGCAGCGGAAATCCGATTTCAAATCGAGCCGGCAGAGAATTTCCTCGAGCCAATGAAATAAACAGGCTATGGAAGTCGGTGCAGTTACCCGTCTTGCTGTCGCACGCCCAGACCGAGTCACCGTTGCCGTAACCGGGCTTCGATTTGTCGTACTTCATATGCTGTTCAACCAAATCGTACAACTTCGCTGCCGCCGCAGTGGGCTCAGACGGCAGAGCATCTTTTAGTAACTCCGTCGGACGACCATCGACAGGCACCAGACGATTGGCCGCCAGGAAGTTTGCTTTTTGAGCCGCCGATAAATCGATTGTCCCGTCAGAACCAGCTTCCATTCGAGATACATGGTAGGTGAATTGGAACGTCGACGGTTTGTCGTCATCGGCGGTCGATTCAAAGTAACCAATCGAGTTGCCATACCGCTCATCCTCATGCCGCTGGAGCTGACCACCGCCTGTGAAGCCTGCCAATTGCACGGACTGGTGTGAATCACTGGCAGGAATCGGAACCCAGACACGAACGCGAGCACCTTCTGGCAACTCCTTGATCTTCGCTCCGTAGTTAAACTCAAAATCTCGCTGCTTCTTCACGGTGGTCTGAGCCAACACGGCATTGTGACTGCCGGCAACCAGAATGATCGCGCAGACCAGCAAAGGGGCTCGATGGCAAGTTAAAGGGAATGTTCGACAACGCATTGTTCTTCCTAGAAACGAGAAAGCGAAACGGTTCGGATGAGCAAAATTATTCAGCACTCGCGAAACAATCACCTGCAGATTTGTAAGACGATTAGGCGGTGAAATGCATGGGTTTCGAGTACTCAAACCCGTCATTTATTATTTGGCGAGTGCTCAGCGTGACAACTTAACTCTTTGATCAATCGCCCTGTGACAACGGCCAGCCCGCGATAGAAATCGGTGTCCGCCTTTTGGGTGACGCGATCGAGCAGCGGTTCGGCCCATCCGAGGTGTTCACGCTCAAACGCGGCAAGCACTTCAATTGCCGTTTCGTCATGGTTCACTTGATCAAGCAGAAATCCAGCAAAGTGTAGCTGACAACCGAGATGATCATCGATTGACCTTGGTCGCTGATAGTCTGCATAAAGCTGATAAAAACGTCTGCTCGAAGCTGCGGCTTTCGACTGAAATACATGATCGCTCCAGACCGATTGAACTGGGGGCAAGTGCTCCTTCGGTCCGATCAATAGTTGACAATAATCTGCTGCCAGTCGATTCAGCGTCTCTGCTGAAATCGACCCGTCATCCGGCATCAACCCACCTGACCCAATCCATGCTTCGCGAACATGCGGCGTACGTAAGAGGGCGAGCGTCTGTTGATCGACCTCATTCAACCAGAATCCGGCGACCATTCGGCACGATGCTGCCAATTCGGTCAGATTCGAAGAAACTTTTGTCTCGGTTGGCATGAGTAAACTTGGTCCAGACACGGTTGAAGCAAATCGGTTGAATAAATATTCAGCCACGATTATACCCTTCCGAAGATCGACCGCGACGGCAGTTCTCTTCTCTAAGCGGAGATTGACCTTAAACTGAAGCAAACAGTCGCACACTATTTACTTGGAACCATCGTGCATCTTCATTTTTCAATCAGGCTGATGACGTTGCTGACAGGTTGCGTTTTACTTCTTTCTCTTCAAACCGTGCCCGCACAGGAATCGAAGTCAGCCCCAATCCCCAACACTCAATCGCTGGACATTCCGTTCACTCCCCCGCAGGAGGCGCTCAATCGAATCGCACTGCCCGAAGGATTTCAAGTCACGCTGTTTGCCGCCGAGCCCGATGTGCATCAGCCGGTGGCGGCAACCTTCGATTCGAAGGGACGATTGTGGGTCGCCGAATGCTACACGTACTCGGACCGAAAAGAAAATTTCAACACAAAACTGAACGATCGCATCCTGATCTTCGAAGATGCAGACAACGATGGTGTGTTCGACACTAGGAAAATATTCTGGGACAAGGGCAAGCGTGTCACCGGAATCGAAATCGGCTTCGGCGGCGTCTGGGTCACTGCGGCACCGTATCTGCTATTCATTCCTGATCGCGATGGCGATGACGTTCCGGACGGAGAACCGAAGGTGTTGCTTGACGGATTCAACGCCACAACCGTGCGGCACAACTTCGTCAACGGACCCAAGTGGGGCCCCGACGGCTGGCTGTATGGTCGGCATGGGATCGTGGCGACTTCTTACGTTGGCCCTCCCGGCGCAACCGCGTCGCAGCGGCAACCAATCAACTGCGGCATCTGGCGTTACCATCCAACGCATCGAAAGTTTGAAGTGGTCGCGCACGGATCGACCAATCCGTTTGGATTCGATTATGACCAACATGGAGAAATGTTCATGATCAACACGGTGATCGGACATCTGTTTCACGTGGTTCCGGGTGCAAGATATCGCCGTATGTTTGGTTCGCACTTCAATCCACACACCTACCAAGTGATCGAACAAACCGCTGACCACTTTCATTGGGATGTCGGTAACGAAAGCTGGACCTCGGTGCGCAAGGATGGTGTTTCCGATGCCACGGATATCGCCGGTGGCGGCCACGCTCACAGTGGACTGATGATCTACCAAGGCAACAACTGGCCCGCTGAGTTTCACGACAAACTGTTCACGTTGAATTTCCACGGGCGACGCATGAACAGCGAATCGTTGCATCGCGAAGGGAACTCGTACGTTGCTAAACATGGCAGAGATTACTTCAAGACATCCGACCCTTGGTTTCGGGGCGTCGAACTGTTGTCAGGCCCTGACGGCGGAGTGTTTGTGCTCGACTGGTCCGATATTGGTGAGTGCCACGAAAACGACGGCGTTCATCGGACTTCCGGACGTATTTTCAAATTGACTTATGGCACTCCCAAGCCGCCGAAACACCAAGATCTTGCGATGCTTTCCGACGAGCAGTTGATCGATTTGTTCGATGAACCGAACCAGTGGTACTCGAGGCAAGCACGGCGATTGCTACAGGAACGAGCTGTCGGCCCATTATCACTGGACACGAACGAGCCATTCGCCGGTTTTTCGATGGAACAGAGCTTTCAACGTCAACCACTTGCGCGGAAGCTGATGAATGCCTTCCATGATGCCACCAATGTCAAACTCGAATTGCAGGCATTGTGGGCTATGCACGCGGGACACCTAGCAACACCGATGTGGCTTGAAGCCCGAACTGCCCACGAAAACGAACGCATTCGCTCATGGGCGGTGCGGATGCTGACGGACGGTTTGACGCCTGTTGAACCTCGGATGGTTGATCGTTTCGTGACTCTTGCGAAACACGATCCTTCAGGACTGGTGCGACTCTACCTTGCCTCGGCTCTGCCGCGTCTCAATGCCAATGATGCCTTTCGATTGGCCAAAGCTTTGACTCAGCATGCCTCGGACGCGAACGACCGAGTTCAGCCCAACCTGATCTGGTACGGGATCGAGCCGCATGTTGTCTCAAACCCCGACAAGGCTCTTGAGCTTGCAGAAGCATCCCAAATGCCTTCGATTCGAACGAACGTGATCCGTCGTCTTGCCTACGAGATCGAAACTCAGCCGGACGCGATGAAGCGAATTGTGTCCATGTTGGCGGATGCAAAAAATTCTAATCGTCGTCATCAAATCCTCTCGGGCATATGGCTGGCGCTTGATGGGTTCCAGCAAGCGCCAGCCCCTGAAAATTGGAATGAGGTTTCGTCAGAACTGTTGGTCTCGGGTGATCAGGAAACCAAAGATTTCGTTCAACGATTGAACCTAGTCTTCGGTGATGGCAGAACGATTGAGGATCTGAAAGCCATTGTCTCGAATCGCAAAGCCAACGTCGAAAAACGTCGACGCGCGATCCAATCTCTAGCCCGAGCCGACAACGTTCCTCAGTTTTTCGAAACGCTGGTAGAAAGACTTCACAACAAGTCGCTCGCAGAAGATGTCGTTCAAGCGATGGTCAAATGTGACACCCCCGAGGTCGCAACCGCGATCATCGATCGATACTCTCAGCTGAGCCTTCGAGGCAAAACGCTCGCCGTCAACACTTTGGTGGCTCGCGAGTCGTGGGTCGCCAATCTGTTGGACGCAATCGATTCAGAAACGATTCCCATCAACGCGATTGGGTCATCTCACGCGCGGCAGATCAGTAATTTTGGAAACGAAGATTTGACCGCACGATTGACTCGACTTTGGGGCCAAGTTGGATCGACATCGGCTGAACGTGAAGAGCAAATTTCACAATTGCGAGGTCAATTGACGCCGGATGTTTTAAGCGAAGGAAATCTGGAGCGAGGCCATTTGTTGTTCGAAAAGCATTGCGGTAGCTGTCACGTGATGCATGGCACAGGTGGTCGAATCGGCCCCGATCTGACTGGCTCCGATCGCAGGAACGTGAACTACCTGTTGGAAAACATCATCGATCCGAGCTCTGTTGTCGCCGAAACCTTTCAGGCATCCATCATCATGCTGGAAGACGGGCGACTGTTAACAGGTGTCATCACCGAACAAAATGATCGGACGCTCAAGCTGCAAACGAAAGAAGATTTACTGACGCTTGACCGTCGCACGATCGAGGAAACCAAGCGTACCAAACTGTCGTTCATGCCAGATGGCCTGCTGGACCCGATGACTCTTGAGCAAAAACGAGACTTGTTCAGATTTCTGATGCAATGATTCTTTTCACAACCTCACTTTTGAAGTTCTGAAGTAGTAGAAACCCGCCAGCAGCAAGGTAGCTGCGGTCGCCAGAGCGTGGAAACTATAAGTCGGGCTTGCTGTTTTAGTTGCCGGGGATGGTTTTAGTTTGAAATTCTCGATCGATCGGGGTTGAGCCGAGGCAAAGAGCCGCAGCTAGGAGCGCGAAGTCGACGAACGCGGAGTTGAGTTGCCTCGTTTTGATGGCGCTAGAGAAGCGACATACGGCCCAAAACCGGTTGGTCATGCGGACCAAGCCTAAATATAGCCACGCCAAAAGACGCCGCAACGCCTGCTCCAAGTTCATCACCAAGAACGTCAGCGATATCTGAGCCGTCGAGGTGCTCGCCAGTTTCGTCATCACGCGAGCCAGACTGTAACGACGCTTGCTC
>CALFWL010000042.1 GCA_937928215.1 uncultured Pirellulaceae bacterium
CATCGGCGAGTTCGCGCGTGAAAGCCCTGATTTTCGCCTCGATTTCTTTTTTAGTTGCCATCCCTGTCTTACCCAGTCAAATCCATTTTGAAACAAATCGACTATGCCTAAAGTCAATTTACTCGGCTCATTGTGCCAAAACAGACGACAAGCGCAAACCGCGACTTACACCCCCAACGCTTGAAACACAAGCGCCACCGAGTCGTTTTTCAGTCCCGATTTCGTTGTTGCCGCTATCAACGCGGTTCCGGCGAATCGCAATGCGCGTTGACTACTCGTCAATGGGACGACCAAAACTGTTGGTAACTTCTCCCCTACTCGTTCATCCTGAATAATTACAGCGGGCCTTCGCCCTCGTTGCTCACGCCCGCTTGTAACTGGAAGCTCGATCCAGTGAATGTCTCCATTATTCACTGTCTTCTTTCTCCCACTGGTCGATCATTGCCCATGCCTCATCGCCTGCCGCTTGCCACGCGGCCAATTCCTCTCGCAATTCCGGTGTCATCGCAGAATCTCGGATAACGATTTCGACCTCTATCCCTTCGGGCAATGGGTTCTGGGACTTCGGAACAATCACGCCATCCTTCACAATGCCGGGGATGATTGGGTTGTCTGTTGACATGGAAACCTCACTGGTGGTTCAGAGACGCACAACATGGTTTTTACGCAAATGCCCTTCGGGCACACCTTCGTTGTGGTGCTGGCCTCGCCTCTATTATACAATGAATTCTAAATCAATCCACCTTCGCTTCGGTTGCGTCGGTGACGTAAAAACCTCCCGTTGCAACCGCATGGGCTCGTTTACTTCACTTCGCTCGGTTGCTGAACGATGAACAAGTATCACGTTACCCATTCGGGTTAGGAGCAGGCCGGGATTAACGCTGCCAGTCGCATTGAGAAATTTGAATAGAAAGAACTGGCGGCCTAATTACTGATGCCGGGCTGTTGCTGCGTGAGGCAGTGGAAGGAACCGAGGCCGACCGACAGATGGAATGAGGGAAGACCGATGACTTCACGGTCAGAAAAAAGCGGCGTCAAAATTTCCATCGCTTGCTGATCGGACCGCACACCAAATTGAGGAACGATGATCTGATTGTTGGTGATCAAGAAGTTGCAGTAACTGGCGGGCAAACGCATTTCGCGATAACGAACGGGTTCGGGCAACGGCAAGGGGATCAACTGAACATTGGTCCGTCTGGTCAAAGCAAGCCCGGCTCTCAGGTCGTCAAGATTCTGTCGTAGTCCGGCCGCCTGAACATCATCCGCGTCGTCGCTCCACGCGTAAACGATCGTGTTGTTGTCAGCAAACCGAGCCAACTGGTCGATATGCCCGTCCGTGTCGTCGCCTTCGATCGTGTCGCCAGTCAGCCAGACAACCGAAGTGGCTCCTAAGTTCTCGATCAACGTTTGCTCAATTTGTTCCAGCGAACGAACTGCGTTTCGGTTCGGATCAAGTGCACAAGATCGCGTCGAGAGCAACAAACCCGATTCGTTGATTTCGATCGCTCCGCCTTCGAAGCACAGATCGGGAGAAATGCATTTGATTTGTCGATACTGGGCGATTTTTTTTGCGACTTGCTGATCCTTATCAAACGGAGGATATTTTCCTCCCCAAGCGTTGTAGTGCCAGTCGATCGCCGTCAGTTCACCGTTGGTTTGGTCCTGAACAAACGTCGGCGCGTAGTCTCGAGCCCACGCGTCGTTGGTGGGAATGTCGACCAAAACGATATTCGAGCCCTGGGGCGGAAACGCTTTCCTAGCCCGTTGAAATCCAGAACCACCGCAAAGCACGAACACTCTTTGGCAACGAGCAATCGTTCGCACAAGTGTCACGAACTCTCTTTGCGCCTCGTTCAGGTTGTGCGCCCAGGTGTCAGCGTTGTGAGGCCACGCGACCCACATTCCGGCTTGCCGTTCCCACTCGGCTGGCATTCGATAACAAATCATATGATCGAAATTTAATCCAGAAACCGTTGAGTCAATCCATCATAAGCATCGATCCGTCGATCACGCAGGAATGGCCAGTGAGTGCGAGCGGTTTCAATCAAGTCCAGATCGCAATCCACCAGCACAGTTTCTTCAGCATCATCGGTTGCACTTTTCAACAAGTTGCCGTAAGGATCGCAGACGAACGAACTCCCCCAGAATTCGATATTATCCTCGACGCCCACTCGATTTGGCGCGACAACGAACAAGCCGTTGGCGATCGCATGAGCCCGCATCATCGTCTGCCAGGCGTTCAACTGGCTGGCTCCGAACTGTTCTTTCTCACTGGCCTGCCATCCGATGGCGGTGGGATAAACCAGAATTTCCGCCCCGGCCAGTGTGGTCAATCGAGCCGCCTCTGGGAACCACTGATCCCAGCAAATGCAGACGCCGATTTTTCCAACGGATGTGGGAATCGCTTTGAAGCCCAAGTCGCCGGGCGTAAAGTAAAATTTTTCGTAGAAGAACGGATCGTCTGGGATGTGCATCTTTCGGTAGACACCCGCAAGGCTACCATCGGTCTCAAACACGACCGCCGAATTATGGAACAGACCGGCAGCTCGTCGCTCGAACAAGCCGCCGACAATGACCACTTTATGCTCAGCCGCCGCCCTAGCAAGCGCGTCGGTGGTACGGCCGGGAATCGCCTCCGCCAGATCAAATTGGTCATGGTCCTCTGATTGGCAAAAATAACGGCTGCCAAATAGCTCTTGCAAACAAATCAGCTGAGCCCCCTGTTTGGCGGAAGCTGAAATCGCGTCGAGCGTGCGTTGGAGATTCTCGTCAACGTCGATCGTGCACTCCATCTGAATGGCTGCAACTGAAACCGGGGCTCGACGACTCATCAGACTACCTGAAATCACGGGGAGGAAACACAACCACTGCAAGAAACTTGCGGCCAAAGAATGTTAACTTTCTACACATTGCCAATCGCTTGACTCAAACATCATTCTCGATCGTCAAAGTGTCAACCGCGGCGCATCGTATTCGATCCAAAAGCTGGTCACAATCGCCGTTCCGTGGCTGGACGAGTCCGCATAGAATGCTAACCTAACGCCATCCAGATTTTGGATGATTTCTCTTCCCACATTTGCTGCCACCATGAAAAAACCGTCTCTCGGATTGTTTGTTACTGGGACCGACACAGAAGTTGGCAAAACTTGGGTGGCGTCAATGATCGTTCGGTGCCTAGTCGAGTCCGGTCACCGGGTCGGCGTCTACAAGCCCGTGGCCAGTGACTGCATCGTCGACGGGAAAAAATTGGTCGCTGAAGACGCATTGGCGCTGTGGGAGGCGGCCGGTCGACCGCTGAACCTAGACGCTGTTTGTCCGCAAAAGTTCGAGGCACCGCTCGCCGCTCCGCTGGCAGCTCGAGCGGAAGGACGCACGATTGATTCACACCTGCTTCGCGAAGGCGTGTCCGTTTGGGCGGATGAATGTGATATCGTTGTCGTGGAAGGAGCAGGTGGTTTGATGTCACCCGTCTCTGAAGACGAATTCGTGGCGGACTTGGCAGCGGATCTGGGTTACCCGTTGATCGTGGTCGCTCCCAACGTGCTTGGAGTCATCAATCAATCGCTGCAAACCTTGATCACGGCGGCTTGTTTCCGCGATGGTCTGCCGGTGGCCGGCGTTATTTTGAATGACACGCAGATTCTTGATGGCGATGTGAGCATCGAAAGCAATCAGGATGAAATCGCTCGCCGCACCGAAACACCGATCCTCGGTCGAGTCCGTTACGAATCAGAAACGCTGGATGGTGACATCGACTGGATGGAGATTGCCCGATCGTTCTCTCAACCGGATGTGCCTGTTTCAGAAACCGTTTGACAGCAAAACTTTGTGACTTTGTAGCGACACTTGCCGTGCAGTAATCTCTTCAACCAAAATCGCGATTCAGTTCTAAATCTTTCCCTTCCCTTCCCTTCTTCCTAGGTGGCCTCCATGTCAGATTCATTTACGATCGACCCTGCGGTACTAACCTACATGCGGTGTCCGGTGACTCAGTCTGAGTTAACCGAGGCACCCGCCAGTCTGGTTGAGCGGACGAACAGACTAATCGAGTCTTCGCAATTGACAGACCGGCTCGGCCAGAGCGTCCCTGGGCCAATCGACACGGCATTTATTAACGCGGATCGATCCTTGTTAGTCCCCGTTCGCGGCGGAATCGTGGTCATGCTCGAAAGCCGGCTGATCCCGATGGCTCAATTGAAGCAGGACGACTGACTGAATCTCCAGCGTACATGTGGCACTCGATCTTGGAGCCTGCGGCGATCTGATGGACGAGCAAAACCTGGCGTCGCCGCTACCCAACTCGCAAAAATCTCGCAAACGCCGTTCGATCGAGAACGTAAAACCATGAGCGACGAAAAATCGATCTTCAAGCGAATCATCGACAAGGAAATTCCGGCAAACATCGTCCACGAGGACGAACATTGCTTGGCTTTTCATGACGTCGCTCCCGCTGCGCCGACCCATGTGTTGGTGATACCCAAAAAAGAAATCATCAACGTCGCAGGACTGTCTGATGATGACGTGCAACTGGCGGGGCACTTACTGCTGGCGGTCGGCAAGGTTGCTCGGCAGCTTGGCCTAGAAGAGAGCGGCTATCGAGTCGTTGCCAATTGTGGGAAAGATGGTGGACAGAGCGTCGACCATCTACACTTTCACATCCTAGGCGGACGAGCTCTCAGCTGGCCTCCTGGATAGTTCGTAGCAACCGCATTCATGCGTCTCGGTCAAACCTGTTCAGACTAGGACGGATAAATCTGGTCACTAATAAACCCGGTCACTCCTAAAGATCACCGACGGATACGTTGCACGTCAGGGTCCATGCGGCGAGCGGCCGATCGAGTCACCGGGTCAACTGCCGGACGATGCACGATCCGCGTTCCACCGGTACTGACGGCCGAACGACAACGCGAACAGTTGCCAGTCTGGCAGCTTGAGCAACCACTGGCTGCCGAAGAAATCACGCCCCCGGAGTGGTAACCTTCGTCCACGTAGACTTCGCCAGCCATGTCGCAAGTATCGCACTCGCCGCAGTCACACGACACCGAAGATTCGGCGCCGCTGCAAAATCGCGAACCGTACAGACCTCGAAACAAAGTTCCTGGCTGCCAGCAGAATGGACGGCATTTCTTCGCTCCACCAACCCACTCGGTGTTGCAGCAAGGATCAGCACAATCCGGTGGCGTGCTGATCCATTCGCCAATGTAGGTTTCTCCGCAGCCACCGCCACAGACTAGCGAACGTTTGAACTGCCGCAATCCGTCGAGCGGACTTCCAATCATTTGGCGTTCGAATCCACCGCCGTCGCAATCGTTGCAACTCACGCCTGATCCGCAGCCGGGACCACAACCGAGTGGACCGCAACAACCGACAGCAAGGACAGCAACCGCCAAAAGGGCACAACCAAACAGCTTGCGAATCATTGGAATCGCTCCTGCAAATTCATCTGAGTTCAAAATTCTGCGCACCGACGTACGATGACGCTGCAAACGTGTATCGTCCTGCACATCGCCCACAGTCCAAAAAATCCGTATAATTGACAAACTTTATCAACCTGTTCGAGGGTGCCGTCGCAATTTCATGAGTGTTCGACCGATGAAAACTGACTTGTGGCCTTGGCCATTGATGTTGCTGGCAAGCGCTTTGATCGCTGGCTGTACGGACCCTCAGGTGGCACCGCTGGTGGGACGTTGGGTATTGGAAAAACCGAACCATGTCATGGATCGCATTGGCCACGACGCACCTGATTCCGGCCGGGAAACTGACAGCACCGATGACAGCAACTCGACACCACGGATGGCGATTACTTTTCTAACGAACGGCACGTTTCAGACTCAAACGGCGATGGGGAACGTGAATGGTCAGAAAAACGGAGCCTGGCAGGTGATCTCGCTTGATGAAGCCGCCCGTAAGATGACGATACGATGCACCATTGGCTCGGACGAAACAGATCATTCGATCGAGTTAATTGATGGATCGACGATCCGGTTGGTGCCTCCCAACATGGCGGGCCTGACGATGAAAATGCGGTTTGTACGCGATGAGTAGTACATCTACGTGGAAGTAAATGTTTGCTCAATCAAGACCGTTGCTGGAAAGCGGCGGTTGCTTCGTGGAAAAGGAATTCCAATGCTTTGTTCGAATAAATTCTCGCATTCTAGCGGTTCACTGCTTTCAGCCGTGATGGCGGGAGTGATCGCGTTGTCGATTGGTTGTGCCGAACGACCAGCACCGGTTTCAGCAGCAGATTCGCAGCAGGATCGAAGTCCGGCGGCCGTCGCAACGGGTGTCTCAAGTGAGAACACGACGCCAGCTCCACTGACAGATGTCGTCGTTGGTACCTGGCTGGGGCAAGCGACGCTGGATGAAGTGGCGCTCGAACAAAAGCTGGCGCAACTGCCGGCAGACGAGCAGGAGCGGGTTTTCGTTATTGCTGAGAATTTCCTGTCGACGTTGATGGCGATGGATGTTCGCAATGATGGCACCATCGAAAGCGAAATTGAAATGCAACCGATGGGCGATCGTCCGATTCGGGACAGCACCGTTGGTCAATGGCAAGCCACGCAAATCGATAACGATCAATTGGCGGTCGAGCTAGAAGAACTTGCCGCCGATGATTCGACCGTGATCACCAAACGCAGCTTTCGCTTTTATCCCGATCGCAATGCATTCGTGATGTCGGTACCCATCCCAGCTGAGCTGGAAGGTTGCCAGGCGATGATGATCTTCGAGCGTCAATCCGCAGTTGCGAACGTTGCGGAGCGTCAGGAAACCGAGCAGCGGTAAGCGGGCATAAAGAGTCGACACATAAGGCGTTGGGTGTCTCTTTTCGGTAATCGCCGATGTCCAATTGATCAAGCCACCTTCCGAAAAAACTTTTCCCCCTCGCGCGACATCTATTCCTCAGTCCGCTCGAACGAATAAAATACGCCTCTTGGAACCCGGAGAGGCAATGAGCGAATCTGAACCTGACTACGACGATATCGACGCGGATGAACATCCCGTGTTGTCTCCGCCATTGTTGATGCGCAGTTTTCTGACGATTGCTTCCAGCAGCGTCGCGTGTCTGTTGCTTTATGCGTTTGTTGGATTGGCACTGGCCTATTTATTCTTTCCCGATGTCTGGCAGGCGATGACAGCAGGTCAAGCAGAGGCAAAGGCGGATGGCTCCATCCCAATCGCTATGCTGGTGCCGTGGATTGTGCTACATGGAATCTGCTGCGTGGGCATCGGCTGGATCACGAGCAAGGTCGCTCCGTTTGCTCCGGAAAAACACAGCCTGATTCTGGCAATTTTCTTGTTCATTGGATGGGCCCAGAAAGCGTTCACGGGCGACCCGGACAAACTGGTGCTCAACGCGGCGTTCACCATCGTGGTTCCGCTGGCGATCGCTTACGGAGCCAGGTTGTACTCAGACAGCCAGCCGAACATCGATTCGACTTCCGAAGATGTGAGTCCATGAACCTTCCATTGCTTTCCAAATTGTTGGGGGTCCTGGCACTTCTGATCGGCGTGTTCATGCTGTTCAGCCTGCTGTGGTCTGACCCCGATCTGGGATTTCATACCGACGCCGCAGTGAATCACAACCGCGTCGAATTCGAAGGTGTTCGCGGACTGCTTTACAGTGCCTTGATCAGCGTTGTGGCTGGCGCGCTGATGATCTGGTGGGGGCGATCGGCTTCATCCAAAATTTTCCGCAAAGAAGCCATGGCAATCGTCGGGCTCAGCTGGGTATTAGCGACGGTTTTAGGTGCCCTGCCCTACATGTTGAGCGGAGTCAGCCGCGGGCCTTCGGTCCGAGTGTTCAATGAATCCAAACAGGTTCTGGTGACCGCACCTCGATATCGATTGTGGTCGGCTTGGCTGCCGGTCAACGATTTGTCGGACGAGCAGTTCAAAGTGGTTCAATCGATTGCCAATGCATCCGCTCGAGGACTAACCAGAAAGAAGATCGCAGAAGCCACGGGAGTCAAGAATGTCAGAGACGTATTCAACTCATTGAGCCAGCACGATCCCAAGCTAAAGCATTGGCTGATCGCTCCGGGAGACGATCCAACCGCACCAGCCGATCGAGCGTCCCATTACCGGCTCCGCTGGGTACCGATGGGATTGATTGACTCAATGTTCGAAGCTCAATCCGGATTCAGCACGACGGGAGCGACCGTGTTGTGCGATCTAGAGGACCCTCACTTGGTGCCGCATTGCATTTTATTTTGGCGAGCCAGCACGCATTTCCTAGGCGGTCTAGGAATCATCGTGCTGTTCGTCGTGCTGCTGGGTCAGGGTTCGTCAGGCAAAGCGTTGATGCGGACCGAGATGCCGGGCCCCACTCAAGACGCCTCAACCGCGCGGACACAACACACTGCCTGGTTGTTTGCTGGAGTCTACACGAGCTTAAACATTGTCTTGGCGATCATTCTGAAAGTGCTGGGCATGTCCGTGTTCGATGCGATCTGTCACTCGTTTGCAACCATGGCAACCGGCGGATTCAGCACGTACAACGCCAGCCTCGGTCATTTTAATCAGTCGGGATTGAACGGTCAGGCGATTGAGTATGTGGTGATCATATTCATGTTTTTGGCGGGAGCCAACTTTACATTGCTGCTGATGGTTTTGATGGGCGAACCATGGAAGCTGTTGCGCGACATCGAGTTTCGCACTTACGCAGGAATCATCGCAATCGTCGCGCTGTTGGTCATGGTCACAGGTTGGTTCACCGGCGGACCGGACTTCGGCACTTTTGAGAAAACAATCCGCAACAGCTTGTTCCAAGTCGTTTCGATTATCACAACAACCGGCTACGGGACTGCGGACTTTGACCAATGGAATAATCTGTCACGAGGCATCCTACTGGCGTTGATGTTTGTCGGCGGCTGTGCCGGCAGCACAGGCGGAGGCATGAAAGTGATTCGTCACATCCTGTTCGTGAAAATCTTGAGCCTTGAAGCAGAAAACTCATTCAACCCCAAAGCCGTTCGAGTGCTGAAATTCGGAGGCAAACCGGCCGAGGACCAGACGTTGCGGCATTCGATTCTGGTTTACTTTTCATTGGTCATCTTTCTGTTCATCGCCAGCTTCCTTTTCGTCACCATGGTCGAGCCCGATCTGACGTGGGGTGATCAAGCCCAACACAAACTGATTGACTCCGCCAGTGCCGTGGCGGCAACGCTGAACAACATCGGACCCGGGCTGGGAATCGTTGGCGCAACGCAAAACTATGCGAACTTCTGTTTCTTTACCAAAGCGTTGTTCGTCTTCTTGATGATGCTGGGCCGATTGGAGATTCTCCCCATCCTAGTCCTGTTGGTTCCACGTTTCTGGCGAGACCAATAGCCGGATGAACCTGTTTCAGCGAACCCGTTTACGTCCTTTATTTGTCAAACTGAAACATCGAGCTTCATCGTGAATCAATCTGAAGAATGCGAAGTGGCAGTTGTCGATCATGGTGTCGGTCATCCGTTACTGCTGGTTCATGGGTTCCCGTTAGATCACTCGATGTGGGAACATCAAATTGCTGATCTGTCGGTCGACTTTCGAGTTCTGGCGGTTGATTTGCCCGGCTTCGGAATCAGCCAGCCGCTGGAAACGCCTGTCTCCATTTGTGACTTTGCGGACGCGCTGGCCGCGATGCTGGACCAGATGAGAATTGATCAGCCCGTCACCTTCTGCGGACTTTCAATGGGCGGCTACATCGGGTGGCAGTTTCTGAAGCACTTCCCCAAGAAAGTTCACTCGTTGATCGCCTGCGACACACGGGCTGTCAACGACGATGACCGAACCGCACGTGGACGACGATTGATGGCTCGACAGGTCGTCAAAGACGGTTCCGATTCGATCGCGGCGGGGATGGCGAAGAAGCTCTGCGGTCAGACGACCTTCGACAGGAACCCGGACGTTACCGAACAGGTGGCCTGCATGATTCGATCGACCGATCGACACTCGATCGCGGCTGGTCAACTGGCGATGGCCGATCGCGAGGACGCAACATCGCTGCTCCAGACGGTCAAGGTTCCGACGCTATTCATTGTCGGCACGGAGGACGTGGTGACTCCGCCTGCGGAGATGAAAGCGATGGCCGACATGGTCGATAAAAGCAAATTCGTCGAAATTCCATACGCGGGACACTTGGCACCCCTCGAGAATCCGACAGCATTCAACGCAGCTGTCAGGCAGTTTCTGGAATCAACAATTTGAACTGAGATTCACTTTTCATCACGGCACACGTGTCGGGAAACGTGTGGAACGAGCGAATTTGCACATGCTCGCGAAATGATTGCACATTGATGTAGCTAATCGCTCCGAACGCCAGTCGACCGTTCGAACCGAAGCGATGAACGAGCCCTTCGCATTCGACCCTTTTGTCTAACTGCTGGGCAATGGTAACAAACGTCTGCGGCGACACGTCTTCCATTTCGACTTTTGACTGATACTCAATCGCATCCCGATGAGTAATCGACTCGGCGTGCGGTGCCTCAACCGCATGCGAAATCACAATACTGCTTGATGGCAGCGGGTGGTGTAGCGAAGCACTGACTTCGGTCAGCGTAAAGCCTTTGTGACGAAACGTGATGTAATGCCCGTCGGTGCTGATGTTGATCGAAAGTGAGTATCGTTCGCGCTCAAACGTCCGTTTGGCACAAACCTGAAATAGCTCTGGGTGCACCGGTCGTGCAAACAGATGAAAGTTCAGATCGGTGATTTTTGGCCGAGCGGATAACACGAGTTACTTCCAAATAGTACGAAACGCAAACAGCAACCAACGCAACAATTTCACTTAGCACTCGCGAATCAATATGCCGCCCAATGAACATGATTCAGTGTCGATTTTACGAGAGCAAAATGAAATCAAATCTGACAGTTCTTGTTGAGCAAGTGCTTAGGCAACTTTCGATCGCGTAAAACAGCTTGCTGCACTCCGATGAAATCAAGTGACCCGACGCAGAAGCATTCAATAAAAAGACGTCCTTTATATTCATCGGCATCGTTCACCATTCATGTTCAAGTCAGGTCGCGAACTTTCTCAATTATAGGTCGTTGATCAACAATCAAAAAGCGAATTATTTTGTTCCGCAAAACGTCCAAATAAATGTTGACAAACTCAAAGCAGCGACTGCCTTCAAACGAAGCGAAAAAAAGCGGGCGAAAATCGCCGCTTTCACAACTGAGTCAGCAAGTCGTAAATGACGTGCGAGCCCACCGCAATTCCGAAGCCACGAAATAAAAATAAATTACAGAAAACAATGCTGGCACCGAAGCGAAAAAGAAAACTGGACACCTCAAAATGATGTCCCCAAGGGTTAAAAACCGAGTAGTGCAGTGATGCGAAAATCAGGCTGCACAAAATCATTCCACAAGTGATGCTGATTTCGCGACTTCCAGTCAGCCACGTCCCCCACGCGATCACGGGCAGCAAAAACAAGATTCGAAAAAATGTTTCCTCGTAGATCCCACTGCCTAGGACGCTGACGCTGGCAACAAACCAGTCACCTTCGGTCGCCACATTGGCGGCCACTAAATGATCTGGAAGCGAGACCGTTGCCAGAAAATATACGGCGTTCGCAGACCAGTACAGGATCGTCCCCAACAAACTGCACTCAATGAACATTCCCACCAGTACAAACGGGTTGAAGCTCCAGCGGTCGTGCTGCCGATGGTGCCACACAATCAAGATCGCAGTGACCACCAGAGGAAGAATAACGACTTGCTCAAATCCCAGAAAATGGAACATGCGCCCAATCCATTGATCAACGCCCGAACGCACCGCGTCGTTGGCCAACAGAATGGAACAGGTCTCGTAAAGCATGACGATCGGCAACACGAACGCTAGACAGATAATCGGGCGATGCGTTTGCTGATGATAATACGGAAGCGGCTCGACCGGCGTCGGCGTCGGCGAGACCGTTCGCCGAGCGCGAAGCTTGGACTGTAGTAATTCGGCGATCGCCCGGTGGTTTGAGCGTTCACTTTGTTCACTGGCAGCGATCGAACGCGAAGCCTCGGTGGGTGATTGTCGCCGCGAGCCAATCGGATTGGAAGCGCCAGAACTCATGAAGATTGTTGTATCGGTCCAGTCAGTGAACTTGCCATGCTAAACTTGCCATGCGATTCGCCCAAAAAGCTCATCACGGGTCGACAATCGTAGCGAGCAGTCCGCCCTGCTCCAACAGCGATCGCGACGCCCCGCAGCAAGTCCGTCATTTGGCTTGGTTCTCGATTGCTTCTAGCTCTGCGTGCTGGCACTCCGGCTTCAAACGAGACATTTGCACACTCGTTGCGATCCCTATCCGCATACCGTATTCCATTTGATGGGCGCCTGGCGATGCTCAGACAGTGCCGCGTTGGCCTTTGAAAAAGGACGGCTGCCGAAGAAGCCTCGGTACGCCGACAACGGCGATGGATGAGGTGCTTTCAAGATGACATGCCGATCTGAGATCAACGATGCCTTCGACTGAGCGGGCTTGCCCCACAGCAAGAACACAATCGGGTCAGCTCGCTGGTTGAGCGTTTCCATCACAAAGTCGGTAAACTGCTCCCAGCCGTTTTTTCGATGTGAATTTGCTTCTCCTTTGCGGACGGTCAACACCGTGTTTAGCAACAACACACCTTGCCGAGCCCACGATTCAAGATTCCCGCTGCTTGGTCGCTCGCAACCAACGTCTGACTGTAGTTCCTTGAAGATGTTCTTCAACGAAGGAGGTAGTCGATATTCCTCGCCCACCGAAAAGCTCAATCCATGAGCCTGACCGGGACCGTGATAGGGATCCTGCCCCAGAATTACCACTTTCACATCCGCGTGGTCCGATAAACGAAACGCGTTGAATACATCGTCAACGGCCGGATAGACCGCATGCTGATCGCGTTCCTGATCAACAAATTTCTGTAGCAAGCCAAACCCAGGGCTCTCAAACGCTGGCGTCAGCAATGGAGTCCAGTCCGAATCAATCGGCCAGCCAAGAGGGAAGGAGGATTTCGACATTCAGACGCTGTAAAGAGTTGAAGTTAGGACAGTCCTTGATGAACATCACCGTGACATCAGCAAGCAAACCCCGAGTGGCAGAAAAATATCAGCGTGAAATGTATCACCCAAAGTCGCGACTTTCGCAGATTCGTTTGCTCTGCGATTTCGTGCCTGTGCGTGATTTTTTTGATTTCATTTTGCTCGCGTAAACTCAGCGCCAAATCATGTTCATTCGGCAACTGATTGATTTGCAAGTGCTAAGCCGTTGCGACAACCGATTCGCTGACGCGATAGTCGATCAAATGCATCTCGACACTCTTGCGGCCACGAAACTCGTTGATCACTGGTCGAAACGCGATGTCGAACAAGGCCTCCGTATCCGAAAGCGCCTCAACCCATTCGCCTTTTCCAAACGCGACGGCTCGGATTTTGACTGAATCCTGCTCCAGCTGAACCGACAGATGACGATCATCCGCGCCCATCGTTTTCGCTGGAGCCGAAAGGCGGACTCCAGACGCACACATCACGGGTCGAGGGTTGCTGGCACCGAAAGGAGCCAATTTTTCCAAATCGTTCATCATCCCAAGCGTCAACTGACCAACGTAAGCTTCCGCGTCGATGTCCAGATCGGGCACCATAGGACCGCTGTTGGTTTGTTCCACCACCTGTTGGCAAAATTCTTCGCGGAAAGCATCCACTTGATCCGCCGCGATGGAAAGTCCTGCCGCAGCCGCGTGACCACCGAACTTGATCAGATGATCTTGGCAGTGCCCGAGCGCTTCGTGCAGATTGACTCCGCATGAAGTCCGACACGACCCAACTCCGTCTCGATTGCCTAGCGGATCGGTTGAGATCACGACCGTCGGACGATGGTGCTGTTGAGCCAAACGCCCGGCGACGATGCCAATGACTCCAAGATGCCAGTCGGCACCTGCCAACACAAGCGCCGGTTCTGACTCGGGGTCAAATTGTTCCTTGATCTGTTTGTTGGCCGCGCGGATGATCTTGCGTTCTAGGCTGTCGCGGTTCTTATTCAGCTGATCGATATACTGAGCCAAAGCGACCGATCGTTCTTCGTTTTCGCACGTCAGCAGTTCGACGCCCAGTTGAGCCTGCCCCAAACGGCCCGCTGCATTCAAGCGAGGGCCAAGAAAGAAACCGATATCTTCGGCAGCCAACTGGGGTTTCTTGTCGAGTTTGGCCAGCTTGATCAATTCGACCAGCCCTGGATTGGCGAAGGTTCGCAAGCAATTCAATCCGTGGTGCACAATGATTCGATTTTCATCCAAAAGCGGCACCACATCGGCCACCGTTCCGATCGCGGCCAGCGAGCACGCCGCAAACAGGAAGTTTCGCAGTTCTTCAGGCAGCTTGGGCGAACCATGATGTTCTTGGCACAAAGCCCAAGCCAGCTTGAACGCGACTCCGGCTCCGCACAGTCCAGCAAATGGATAGTCGCCACCAGGCAAACCAGGATGAACGATCGCGTCGGCCGCCGGGAGCGTCGGTCCGGGCAAGTGGTGATCGGTCACGACGATCTGGATTCCGTTCCGCTTGACTCGATCGACTTGCTCGACACTGGCGATACCGCAATCGACGGTCACAATCAGTTCGGCCCCACGTTGCTGCAATTTGTCCAGGCAGTCGGAATTCAGGCCATAACCGTCGCTGAGTCGATTGGGGACAAAATAGGAAACGTTTCCGCCTAGCAACTTGATGCAGCGAAAAAGAATGGCGGTCGACGTCATTCCATCGGCGTCATAGTCGCCATAAATGAAAATCTTCTTGCCTGCCTGAATTGCAGTATAGATAACGGTGACGGCCTCCGTCACGCCCGGCAGTTCCTGCGGCGCGCGTAAGCCGGTCATCTTCAGATCCAGGAACGAGGCAACATCGTCCGGACGAGTGATCCCTCTAAGAGCAAGAATCTGCGCGATCACTGGCGAGACACCCGAATGTTGCTCGATCGCTTGCACCAGCTGTGCATCATGAGCCTTAACCGTCCATTTCATCGCCATCGTGAGTCCTTTCGAAATCCTTGACTTGAACAGACCATGTTAAGAAATCGTCTGCTCAGTATCAAGCGAACGCGGCAGGACGATACAATGGCCTCGTGGAAGCACACGATTCCGAGCACCCAAAAACAAGATCGATGGAAAACCAAAGCGACATCAATCCCTATCAGTCGCCAATGAGCACCGGGACTCCGGTCGCGTTTCGTGAAAAGATTCGAAGCGGAAAATTGGCTGCTCGCTCCGCCCGGCTACTGGCATGGTTTGCTGATGGATTGCTGGCATTTGCGATTTTGCTTCCAGCGTTTTACCTGATTGATCCCACCACATCATTCTACTCAACAAGACAAACGTGGTTCCGCGAGTTGGTGGCTGCTTCGATTTGGATTTCGGTGCACTATCTTATTCACGGGTACTGGTTGGCAACACGAGGGCAAACGGTCGGCAAGATGCTGATGGGAATTCGGATCGAAGACCGTAAATCGGGTAACTTGATTTCGATGTCGCGAATGGTCCTCTT
This sequence comes from uncultured Pirellulaceae bacterium, assembly GCA_937928215.1. Lineage (GTDB taxonomy): Bacteria > Planctomycetota > Planctomycetia > Pirellulales > Pirellulaceae > Mariniblastus. Next base: position 15,488 of record CALFWL010000042.1, read on the forward strand.
GCGAGACCTGCCCATTATGCTGCCTGCCTATCTGCTTCCTATTCTGATCAACAACCGCGACGTAGCAGGCGAAGACAGCGGCATCCTTGTTTATCTGATTGATTTCGTCTTTATATTCTCAGCCAGCAAACGATGTCTTCACGACAGAATCGCCAACACAAAAGTCGGTCAAATCTGGTCTTAAACTCAGCGAGACAAAGCAATGGGTTGAGATGAAAACCGGATCAGCGGCGCATAGCATCAGTCGGAAACGTTGCTGCCTCGCTGCTGAGCTGGATCGATCGACGGAGAATCGGAGGACAAACCAAAACACGAAAAAAGCTCGCATTCAGCGCGAGCTTTTGGATCGTGTTGAAGATAGCTCGAACGAGCGACCTATTTCTTCTTTTCGTTGTGTATCGTGCGGCGGCGGAGTCGGGGGGAGTACTTCTTCAGCTTCAACTTTTCACCACCAGATTTGCGACGAATGGTGTAGTTGTAGTCACCCGTTTCCTCGCACACGAGGTGGATAACTTCCAGTTTCTTCTTGCTTTTGCCTGATTTTGCCATCGGGAGACCTCGGGTTCACTCACGCGATCGAATGATTTCAGTAAATTTGAGCCACGGATTCTAACAGAGGCCCCCAGATTGCGGAAGCCGCAAAATCTCAGGCCAAAATCGTGGTTTCACCGACTCACGGTTACGAAACCGCTCAAGGCAGCCATATCGGTCACGGACGTAGTTCAGCATCAATGTCCGTGTCGGTATCCGAATTTTCCGTACCTACCAGAGTGGCAGCAGTATCGGTCTGTCGATCTTCTTCCGTCGAAAGGTACTTCGAAACGGGCGATGGACGGCCGTAATAGTAGCCCTGCCCAAGCTCAAAACCCATTTCCACCAGTGTTTCATGGCATTCGCGGGTTTCGACGCCTTCCGCCAAGGTCCGAATACCGAGGCTGTTGACTAGATTCGCGAACAATGCCACCAGTTCTTGGCGACTGGCAGGTGCGTTCTCGATGTTCTTGGTCAGTTTCATGTCGAACTTAAGGTAGTCGGGACGCACTTCACCCAGTTCAACCAGACGTGCTCGACCGACGCCAAAATCATCGAATGCCAGCTTGATCTCCAAGTCATTCAATACGGCCCGCAGTTCGGCCATCATGGTCATGTTAGTTGAAGCAGCCTCGTGAATTTCCAAAGTGATCATCTGTTCCGGCGCGGCGGCGCGCAAATCCTCCAAGGACTGGTATAGCTCAGAACGGTCCAGCTCTTTCGGATGAGTATTCACAAACAGGTTGGTGTCCGCTCCGAATGCCATGCCGATCTCGACACCCCTCATTCGAAACGCTTCGCTCAGCTGCGACTCCATATTCAATTGAGAAGCTGCGGCGAACATTTCGTAGGGCGACTGAAGGCCAAACAGCCGACTACGCCCGAGGACTTCGTACCCGATTCGCTCCTGATTCTGCAACGTGACGATCGGTTGGAAGTGAGGATACAATCCGCCGTCACTGATCAGTCGTTCGAACTGTATCATCGCGAGGGCTTTGTCACATACGTCTTCATGGATCGTGTTAAAAACCGTGGTTCCTTCGCTGCGATGGCCAACTCGGAACACAAGCGTCGCAAGGTGAATCAGGTCGTTTTCTCGGAGCTTCGTTTCACCTTCCAGTTTTTCGCCATTGACGAACGTTCCGTTTGTACTGCCCAGCTCTCGCAGAATCAGAGAACCATCCGAACCCGCAGCAATTTCTGCGTGGTTCTTGGAAATACAACCCAGCGGCAGACACATCGATGCGTCTTTGCGGCGGCCAATCGAAAACGGCAAGGTGTGGATTTCGTACTGACGAGTCGGTTCGGACTCTTCGATCTGACCGGACAGAAACCAAACGCCGGCGGGAGCCTCGGCGGTCGGAACCTGCTGGTTTGCGATGGACGCGATTGGATTGGCTTCGCTCATGATGAACAATCGATTGACAGATTTCAGGTGGGATCTACGAGACGGACCGATGCTCCGACATGGAGCTCAAGCCAATCACCATCAATAATTAGCTTTTGCGAGGAGCAATGAGACTTCTATCTTGGAAATTTGCTCGGGTCACTGCTCCGGTTATATCGATCGTGACCCTGCCATCGCCTAGCAGGATCGCAACGGACAATCTGCTTCGCCGAAAGAATCATCTGACCGGGCAAACACGTCAGCCCCGTGGATGCCGGGCTCAATCGCCGATAAGTCCTGAAAGTGAGGCAGTGTTCACAGTTCCAGCTGGCTGCATCCCCCTGATTCATCAACCCTTCGCAGATTCATGTCGAACGAAACCGGTTCCCAACTCGGCAGCAGCCTTCTGGCGACGATCATGGCGGACGAGTCGTATCGTCCGTCGGAACCGACTTCGCTGAAGGAAACCGGTCTACCCGTTTCGCTGATCGAATCGCTGTTGATCAAGCGTCTGGCCGTCGTCGGCACCTCCAGCGGACGTCAGCTTTCCAACGATCTGTGCCTTCCTTTCGCAACTCTCGAAGCGCTTTATCAGAATCTTCGAGCCCGACAGATTATTGTTCACAGTGGCTCCGCACCTTTGAACGATTACAACTACGTGTTGACCGAAACCGGTCGCGAACGAGCCGCGACAGCGTCACAGATTTGTTCGTATGTTGGCCCTGCTCCCGTTCCGTTGATGGATTATGTCCTCAGTGCGGAAGCTCAAACCATCCGCGCCGAATCGCCCAAGCGAAGCCAGTTGAAAGCCGCGTTTCAGGATATCTCGATCAACGAGGCCCTGTTTGAAAGCCTCGGCCCGGCGATCAATTCAGGAGCCGGGCTGTTTCTTTATGGTGAACCGGGCAACGGCAAGTCAACTCTGGCTCAGCGAATCACACAATGTTTTGGCCATGAAATCTGGGTTCCTCACACGATCTTTGAAGACGGTCAAATCATCAAATTCTTCGACGCTGCTTACCACCAACGAGGCAACGACGACACCAACTCACTGCTGATCGACGCTGCTTTTGATCGGCGATGGGTCAAGATCCGTCGGCCAACGGTCGTCGTCGGAGGCGAACTGACCATGGACTCGCTGGAGATCCGCCACGATTCCAACAGCAACGTCAGTGAAGCTTCGCTGCAGATGAAAAGCAATTGCGGATGCCTGTTGGTCGACGACTTCGGGCGTCAACGCATCGAACCGCAGGAGTTGCTCAATCGCTGGATCGTGCCTTTGGAGGGCCGGATCGACTTTTTGACTCTAGCATCAGGGAAGAAAATTCAGGTACCCTTCGAGCAACTGATTATCTTTTCGACCAACCTCGAGCCATCGGACTTGGTTGACGAAGCGTTCCTGCGGCGGATTCCGTACAAGATCGAGATCACCGATCCGACTCCCGCTGAGTTTCACGATTTGTTTCAGATTTATTGTCAACGATTCGATTGTGACTATCGCCCGGAAGTCGTCGATTATCTGTTGAGCACCCACTTTTTGGCCTGCGGTCGTCGCCTGCGACGCTGCCATCCACGCGACCTGTTAAATCAGATTCGAAATTTCTGCGTTTACAACGATCTGGAAATGGAGATCCGCCCGGAATACTTCGACCGCGTCGTGAAAAGTTACTTCACCAGTGTGTTGAATCAGCCGGGATCGGCGGCGACGCCGGTTGCACCACCTCCGTCTAATCCGATCAACAAGTTGACCGCTCAGAGTTCGGCGGTGGCTCCAAAATCAAATGCCGCTCAACCGAACGCCGCTCAATCTTCTCCAATCGCTCGGCAATCTCCGGCTCAAGCGGAACCTAGCTCACGCCTCGCGCCCCAGCAACGAATGCCGGCTCAGACGATGGCCGCTCCTCGGCAAAAACTGCCGCAAACTCAGCGGCCCGCGTCGACTCCTCAACCACAAGCGGCTCAACCGGCACCGACTGCGCCTGCTTCACGGCAACCGACTGTTACGACTCCTCAGCAAATAAACCCACTGCCTGCTGCCGCACCGCCAAGCTCGCCAGTGCAATAAACGTCATGGATTGAACACACCATCGACTGATGGCAATCTACCAAGGCGCTCTCACTGAGTAGATTCCAAACTGGTTTGTGCTGGTAGGTTGATGCGGAGCACTCGGGTACATCCCAGTACCGGGGCCGTACGAAACGCCCGCGTTGCCTCGACCAAACTGGTGATACAGAGGCGTACTGGTAGTTTGACCGACTCCCCAAGCGTAGTTCGATCCGTAACTTGCATTCGCGGGGACCACCAATGCCGTCGGAGTTCCCCATCGCCAATGCGAATGACCACCATGCCACGGGGTCGTAGCGGCCTGCTGTTGCATCCACGCATGAGTATGCCCGGCGCTTAGGCCCGCGTTGGTGTAAGGATAGAACCGTCGCGGGCTGAAGTGATCCTGGACTCCGTACTTCACGGCTTCTTTCAGGTGCAGACGTCGCGTCGTTGTTGGTTGGATCATGCCATCGGCGTCACGAATTGAATGATCAACGCGGCGACCATGCAATCCTCCACAGCCACCTGGGCCACAATCTGATGTCGCGTAGCTGATCGAGTCAGCCGCGCCTTCGCACGAAGCACACTGAGCCTGTAACGAGGATGCGTTGGTGGCCAGACAGACACCGAACGCGGCGGCAAGAGTCAGAATCGTTTTCTTCATTGGATTGAGCCTGTTAACGTTTTGGTTGTTTCGTTTGAACCGGAGACGGCAAAACGGTTCGATCGTGGTCGCGAAAGACCAATATCAGTCTCCGCAGTTGCCGCCCGGACAATAAGCGGTCGCTGCTGCCCAACGTGCCTTCGCCTGAGCCGCCGCCTGCGATGCGCAGTTACCGTCTAGGCAGTACTTCTTGGCTTTCATTTTGTAGGCCAACTTTGACAACCCGGCTTTGGTGAATGGCAACGGAGCATAATGGTTGGCTCCACTTTGCCAGACGACGGTCGTCTTGTTCAATGACGCTCCGCTTCCGTAATACGCGGTGCTGTAATCGTAATTGTAGTAGTTGCGTTGATGAGCGTACATCATTTCATGCGGCATCAGAGCCTGATACGTGTACCAACTGTTTCCAACATGGGGTGGCACGTAGTGAGGAGCCGGGTACATTCCGGCCGTGGCTTGGCTGGCTCCCGGCGTCGTCGCGTATTGGCTGAACAGATGATTCGGCAAATTGCCTTGACCGTACTGCTGACCCAGAACTTCTCCGGCATCAAGCATCATGAACGAGGCAAACGCGAAAACGGTAAGGACACGAAGCATCTTGTTGACTCCTGTAGGAAACTCGATCTCGCTTGCGTCAGCGCCGCGCGATCGTCGGTACAGATGCTACTTTCGACCAGGCACGAATAGTCGTAACAGTCAAAACAGCCGCAACGGTCAGCAGAATCCGACGCCTGCCCTCACAACCGGACAATCGTCAAAATCACCTGTAACCAAAACCGCCTGATTGATATACTTTCGCCAGTTTCACTCTGGCGACGACGGGACGGTGGACTCATCCGGCACTTCTGTCTCGAGACGAGCGACAAACTGGTGCCATCCGGTCCCGAACCACTCACCGAAAACCGCATACTGAAAACCAAGAAATGGCGAAACGTCGACCCACGAAAAAATCAACTCGATCAGCCAAAAAATCGACCGGCTCTGGTAGCAAGCCCGCTGCTGGCAAGTCGAGTCGCTCACGCAGCGGCGCTCGAAAAAAAGCACAGCTGGATCTCGATCTTGATGAAGATACCACCGACGAAATCACGGGCGTGCCACTGCGCCTTGCGGCTCAAAAACGATACCTGAATTACAGCCTGTCGGTCATCACCAGCCGAGCCCTCCCCGACGTGCGCGACGGGCTGAAGCCGGTTCAGCGCCGGATCCTTTATACGATGAACCAGCAGAATTTGACTTACACGGCCAAGTTCCGCAAATCGGCAACGGTCGTCGGCCAAGTCATGGGTAACTATCATCCTCACGGTGACAGCAGTATCTATGACGCGATGGTCCGCCTGGCTCAACCGTTTGCGATGCGAATGCGTCTGGTCGACGGCAACGGCAATTTCGGCTCGATCGATGCCGACAACGCTGCTGCCATGCGTTACACCGAGTGCCGGATGACTCGGATCAGCACCGAGATGCTGGCCGATTTGGCAACGCGCACCGTCGCATTCAAGGACAACTATGATGGTCGCTTTCAGGAACCTGTGGTTCTGCCAAGCCGAGTCCCCAACCTGTTGGTCAACGGAGCCACCGGAATCGCGGTCGGCATGGCCACCAACATTCCTCCTCACAACCTGAAAGAAGTTTGCAACGCTCTTTTGAAGTTGCTCAAAGACCCGGAGATCAAAGACTATCAGCTGGTCGCCAACGACGCCGTCCACGGCCCCGACTTCCCCACCGGCGGTCAGGTGATCAACAGCAAGGACGAACTGCGTGATATTTATCGGACTGGCAGTGGAGCGATCAAACTGCGAGGCACCGGCAAGGTTGTCAAAGGACCAAAAGGTTCCCGCGTGCTGCGGATCGACTCGATTCCATACGCCGTGGTCAAAGCGACGCTGGTCGAGCGGATTTCAGAATTGGTTTACAGCAGCAAGTTGCCGCTGGTCACCGAAGTCAAGGATCTGTCGACATCTAAAGAACTGCAATCGGGCAAGGCGATCGAAGTCCATGACGATATCTGCATCGACCTGACGCTGAAGAAAGACGCGGACGAGAATAAAGTCCTCGCGTATCTGTACAAGCACACCCCACTGCAAACCAACTTCAACGTTAATCTGACTTGCCTGGTTCCAACGGAAAACCCGGAAGTTGGCCGGCCCGAACGCTTGGGTCTCAAGGAAATTCTGTGGCACTTTTTGCACTTCCGCTTGGAAGTCGTCACGCGTCGACTGGAAAACGAACTGGCAGCACTCGAACGACGACTGCACATCCTGCGTGGCTTCGTGACCGTGTTCGATGCACTGGATATTATCATCAAGATCATTCGCAAGTCGGACGGAAAAGCGGACGCGGCTGACAAGATCATGAAACGTTTTCCCGTCGGCAAGGGCAAGGACGGCTTGGACGAGGAACAAACCGACGCAATCTTGGAACTGAAGCTGTACCGGCTGGCGCGTCTTGAGATCAACTTGATCTTGGACGAATTAAAGGACAAAGAGAAACGTGCTCGCGCCATTCGCAAGCTGCTGAAAGAAGACGCCGACAGTGCGAACACCAATCAGGCAGGACGCTGGAAAATTGTTCGCACGGAAATCGAATCACTGGTTGCCGATTTCTGCAAGGATACCGCCTCCAAACGACGAACCACCATCACCTCCGATGTTGAAGACGCCGAATACACGGCCGAAGATTTCATCGTGGCGGAAGACTGCCACGTGCTGGTCACCAAAGATGGTTGGGTGAAACGCCAACGTCAAATCGCCGACCCAGCCAAAAGTCGGACTCGCCAAGGAGACAGCGTGCTGGCGTGCGTGGCCGGTTCCACACGAGCCACCATCGGGTTTTTCAGTTCAACGGGAGTTTGCTACACCGCTCGGCTTGCTGACATCCCCGCGTCCACCGGGTTTGGGGAACCCGTTCAAAAACTATTCAAACTGAAAGACGGAGAGAAAATTGTCTCGGTACTTTCGTTTGACCGGCGCGTGATCGGAAACATTGACGACCCAAAAGATCCGGACTACTGCCCGGAAGTTCACGGTCTGGCCGCATCCAGCAACGGATTTGCTCTTCGTTTCGGGCTCAGTTCCTTCGCCGAACCTTCGACTCGCAGCGGTCGTCGTTACGCCAGAGCAGCCGCTGGCGCGGCCATCATTGGCGTCCATCCGATTGATGGCACCGAAACCGTTCTTGCGATCTCGGAAGCGTGTCGAGCCATGATCTGCCCTACCGAAGACATCAACTACCTTTCTGGAGCGGGAAAAGGAGTCACGTTGATCAAGCTGGCCAAAGACGACCGACTAGTCGGCTTCAAACCATCTGCCAGTGACCGCGACTTGTTGCTGGTCGAAACCAATCGCGGCGCACAAAAAACGATCAGCACCGCCAAGTACAAAACGACCGGTCGCGGCGGTCGTGGCAACGAGATTCAAAAAAACGGAAAAATCGCAAAAATCGTGTCACCACCGATCGAATCCCCCGAACCTTTGGCCGAAGAAGCATCGTAATCGGCAATGATTCGGAGGTGCTCAACTGCTAACATGAAGCCATGATCAAATTTCAATACACGGGCGACGAACTCTACGCACGAATGGAGCGAGCTGTGGAAAAGGTAACGCAACGTTTACGAAAAACGGTCGAAGTGATCGAGCGGGCTCAGATTCCTTACGCCGTCATTGGCGGCCATGCCGTTCGTGCGTGGGTTGCACAAGTTGACGAAGCCGCCGTTCGCAACACCCGCGATGTGGACATCTTGATTCGACCAGCCGATTTGCCGGCTCTGATAACGGCCATGACGTCGGCTGGATTTCACCATCGACAAACGGCTGGCTTGGATATGTTCGTTGAAGAACCCGATGCTTCAGCTCGCGATGGCATTCACGTTTTGCTGTGCGGAAACGTCGAGCGTGACGGCGAACCGAATCCAGACGTGGAACCCAACACTCAAACCGACAACTTTCGCACGGTGGAGCTATCCTCGCTGGTACGGATGAAGCTGAACGCCTTTCGTGACAAAGATCGCGTTCACCTACGAGACATGATTTCACTGGGCATGATCGACGAAAGTTGGCCCGCCATGTATCCCGAAAAATTGAAGCAGCGGTTGCAGGAACTGCTCGACGACCCTGACGGTTAAGACTTGCGGATACATCAATATGCAAGTTGCCGAAGACCGCTGTTGCCCAATCTGACACGAGCGGCAACAGAAGAAGTCTGCAACTTAAGTTCATCGCTCGTTCCACATTCCACATTCCACATTCCACATTCGAACATGACCGTTACCAAACGTTACGACGCGAAAGACATCGTTGCTCTTGAGGGCTTGGACCCCGTTCGTAAACGTCCCGGCATGTACATCGGTGGCGTCGGCATGGCGGGCCTACATCACTTGGTTTGGGAGATCGTAGACAACAGCGTGGACGAAGCGATGAACGGTCACGCGACCGAAATCACCGTCCAATTGCACAAAGATGGTCACACCGTCACCGTGTCGGACAACGGTCGAGGCATCCCGGTCGACAAGCATCCGAAAACTAAAAAGCCCGCTCTGGAAATGGTGCTGACCACCCTTCACGCGGGCGGAAAATTCGAAGGCACGAACTACAAAACAGCCGGGGGATTGCACGGCGTGGGCGCGTCGGTTGTCAACGCGTTGTCCAAACAACTGATCGCCGTCGTCCGCCGCGACGGGGCTCAGTATCGGATGGAGTTCAGTAAAGGACTGGCTAAATCGAAACTGCAGAAACTCAAGGGGAAAATCCGAGGCACCGGGACCGCGATCACCTTCACTCCCGACCCAACCATCTTTCCCAAGACCAACTTCAACGCGGACACCATTCGCCGACGCTTGGAAATCGCCAGCTTCCTGCATCGAGGCGTCAAAGTCACGTTTCAGGACGACGTCAACGGGAAGAAGGACACCTTCCTACACGAGCACGGCTTGGTCGATTTTCTGGCCAAGGTTTTGAAGGACCGAAGTGCTCGGCCGATTCACGACGCTCCGTTTACGCTACAGTTGAACGAAAAAGAACGGCTGGAAGTCGCGTTGCAATGGACCGAGTCCACCGATGAACATCTGCGTAGCTACGTTAACGGTATCCCGACCGGCGATGGCGGCACGCATGAGAACGGTTTTCGCAGCGGCTTGATCAAAGCGGTTCGCAACTACTTTGACACGCACAGCCTGATCCCGCGCGGCGTCAAAATCACGGCCGAAGACATTCGCGAGGGTCTGGTCGCCATTGTTTCGATCTTCATCGGCGATCCTCAATTTCAAGGGCAGACCAAGGATCGGCTGAACAACTCCGAAGTGCAGCCCTTTGTCGAAGGCGCCCTTCGCCCGGCACTCGAACAGTGGATGAACAATAATCGAAGCGTTGCCGACACCATTGTCGCTCGGATTATCGCCGCCGCTCGCGCCCGCGCCGCATCCCGAGCCGCTTCGGCAGCGGTATCTCGCAAGACGGGCGGTAAACGCTCGATGCTGCCTGGAAAACTGAGCGATTGCTTGAACAG
>CALFWL010000043.1 GCA_937928215.1 uncultured Pirellulaceae bacterium
GCACTAGTCCGCCAATCTCAACTTGAATTTCTTGATTAGCTCTCTAAACGCAACACGTAATTCATCTCCGTCAGCAGCATCAAACGAGTCGCCTCCTGAAACGTCGGCAACATCAAGTAGCTCAGAGTTAGCAACGAGGCGAAAGTTTATCGTATGAATCTTAATGTTTTTGTCGCGCGCACGCTCGGCAGCGACTGAGGGCGGCGGTCGGAATATTTTCCTTCCTTCTCCTCCAGTGAACTGCTGCCCATCAGTTAGCAAGATGATGAATCGATCGCCTTTCGGATTTCCTGTTTCGATCATGTCCAAACTCTCGTGGATTGCATCGAATATGAAAGTACCCAGTCCAAGCGCCGGGAAGGATTGATAGGATCGCAACTTATCGGTGATCTGATTGCGCAGCTCGATGCTTTGGATTGGCAATTCCGATCTGACCGCTAAGTCATCGAGTGGGCTGGGCACTTTGCTGGTCAAGCCACCCCCAAAAGTCACAAGGCCGATTCTTGCATTTGGATTGGATTCTTCAACTAGATTCAAGAACTCCTCAACCGCATCGGTCATGGCGAACCACTTACTTCCGGGTAGCGGAGGCTCATGGTTTGTGGTTCCGCCCGGCGGATATTCCCCGCTTTCCCGATTTTGTTGATCGGCTCCGTTCATCGAACGGGACGCATCAATTGCCAACACAACATCGATTGGCTGAAAAGCAGAAACAGATTGGGCCGTGATACTAACTTCGTCCTTACCCAATAGGCCGCCCATAAAGAGTGGTATACGACGGTTGAGATCGGGTTCGATTCTCACCGCAGTAATCTTGTTTTCATTCTTCAGAAAATTCGGATTGTGGTCTGCGGGATTTTCCAGAAACCCAAATGAAACTCGGCTCGCGAGCTGTTCACCCTGACCGTTGAGCCGCAATATTTCAGCACCAAGGTCTCTGGAATCGACAACGCGATCAGGGGAATCGAGGTTTTCAGAATAGAACGAAAGTGCAGAAAGAGATGCCAAGTCCGCCGCAGCCTGCGATTCAGAGCGAGTCAAAAGCATCCAGTTTGTATTCACTGCGATAGCGATAAATATGAGTAACACCGAAATGATCAGCGCCATTAAGGGCAAGATTGCTCCGTTCCTTCGCCATCGCCAGCGGTGTTTTTTTGAAGAGGTATGTTTTTGCATCGACATACTCCAGGTTCTGTAGAGTGACTGCGGACAAGATTTCAATCAACGAAATCAACGGAACGAAACGTGAACAATCTGTTTCCGATTCGTTCAGGAAGGAATCCGGAATTCAAAAAGAAATTCTCTTTGACTGGCATGCTGACATCGATGGCTACGATTTCATGGTCGGTTCGACGCACGTCGACTTCCACGTTTTTCAATCCTGCTGCCTTCGCAAACGACTCTGCTTCGGCTTCAACAACGGCGAATGATTTTTCGGGCTTCATCGCACTTATCCCGGCGGAACTTGCTATGAGTGTGGCTTGATGTTTAAGCGAAATCAATTGAATCGAACTGATTCCACCTATGAAAATTAGTGTTATCAACGGAGCCACCACGGCAAATTCCACCGCAGCGATACCTCTTCGGTCCTTCTGAATCAATGAATTTTTCCGTAACTTAAACATCATTTTTCCACCCGTTGAGATATTCGAAACGTACTGCGCCGAGCGGAATTGGCCGGAAGAAATGAACCTGTCAATCCACAGAAGCCGAGAATTGAGTTTTAAGAACCCTACAATTGCCATATTCAATATTTCGAGAACCCGTTCCTCGATTTTCATGCATCGGCTCATGCTCGGCTAACGACCGGTCGTCCAAAAAGTTTGACTTGGGTGCAAGCGTCTTTGATTCTACGAGCACTAAAACTGTGGCCCGCGGCGCGTTGTTGAATGTCGATCGCCCACGGTCAACGGATGGAAACGTGTCAATGCAAAGACGCGTAAGGCACCGACAAAACGCTCGATTTTTGGCCCGACCGAATGAGGATTCCACGATTGCTCTAGGCTGCTAGAAACAGATTTTTCGCGAGTCTCGCAGGGTATTGGTTAAGCGCTCACAGAGCAAACGAAGACTGTCGCGGCAGAAGTAGTCGGGCCAGTGCAGTCTTTTTCTCTGTTGCCTCTGTCATCTCCTGTTCCATTCTTTAGTCGACGGCTACGCCTCGCAGGAAAATTCGTGGCTAGCGAGTGTTACGAGCCGAACGGAAAAACGTGGCCACAGATTCACACCGATCGACACAGACGCATCTCGCATAAATCCGTACCGATCCGGGAAAATCTGTGGCTGGCGAATGTCGCGAGAGCGCGGATTCTTGAACGGGAGCTCACCGAGCAAACGGAGACTAAAGCGGCAAAAAAAATCGAGCGGATGCAATCTCTTTCTCTGTTTCTTCTGTTCCATTCTTTGGTCGACGGCTACGCCGCGTTGGATAATCCGTGTCCTGAGGCTGGCTATTAACCTCCCGTCATCATCGGCATCATTTCTTTGACCATGGTAATGGCGGCTGGTCCCACTAAGACGACGAACACGCCTGGGAAGATAAACAGAACCAACGGAAAGATCATTTTCACCGCGGTCTTGGCGGCTTTCTCTTCCGCGATCTGGCGGCGTCGAGTCCGCATGCTGTCACTCTGGGTCCGCAAGGCACGACCGACGCTGGTACCGAACTTGTCGACCTGGATCATCACCGAGGCAAGCGTTCGCAGATCGTCGACTCCGTTACGATCTCCCAGATCATTCAGAACTTCTTCACGAGGCTTGCCCATCTGCAACTGTTGGTTGCAGACGTTGAATTCGCTGGCGATGACGGGATGAGTTTTCACCATTTCTTCAGAGACGCGGCGCATCGCCTGATCCAAGCCCAGACCGGCTTCCACACAAACGACCATCAAGTCTAATGCGTCGGGCAGTCCGAGAAAAACCTTTTGCTTCCGTGTCATCCCTTGATAAACGACGATCATGTCCGGAAGGTACATCGACAGACCGGCGATGCAACCGGTGTAGACCAGTGTCCACATGTCCAGACCGTTGGTAAGCAGCGAGATTCCGCCGCCCAGCACAAGACCCGTGATGGCGGAGATCGCCTTCAAGGTTGACAACGTCGCTACCGCGCTCTCGCCACGATAACCGGCCTCGTTGAGCGACTGCTTCATCTTGCTGAAGGCCGCTTCATTCTTGGGCGTCATGGATTCCGAAAGCTTCGGACTCGCTTTGGCGAGCAGTTTCTGAATGTTCTCTTTGGTGCCGCTGGTTTCCTTGACGGCCGCTGTGCGATTGTTAATTCGTTCAAGCCGAGTTTCCGTTTTCGTGCGACCGCCCATGAAGGTGTCGGCAACGACCCACATTCCCAGCGCGACAGCGCCGAACAAGGCGAAGGGCAAGATCGTGGTAAAGTCCAAAGCTGCTATAAAAATGATATTCACTGGAGTTACACCTTAATGTCAATGATTTTCTTGATTGCGTAAGCACCAACCAATTGCAGGAAAATGGCCCCGCAGAGCATGTACTGTCCAAGTTCATCCGTGAACAGCAGCATTTCATATTTGTAGTTCAGCTTCAGCATCATCAGGAACAAACCGGGAGGCATCGCAAGCAGCACGGCTCCCGACATGCGGCCTTCACCCGTCAACGCCTGAATCTGGCCCTTGATCTGATAGCGTTCGCGGATCAGATGACCGATCTTGTCCAAGATTTCCGCAAGGTCGCCACCTGTTTGACGTTGCAGCACAACCGCGGTCACGAAAAACTGAAGATCGAGGTCAGGGATCCGGTCGGCCATGTCAACCAATGTGTCAGTCAATGCCACGCCGAGATTCTGTTCTTCAAACGCACGGTGGAATTCCGGGCCGAGTGGTTCTTTCATCTGCTGGCCAACCAGTTGGATACCGGCAGGCAAACTTTGGCCTGCTCGTAACGCTTGAGCCATCAGGTCCAGAGCTTCCGGAAGCTGTTGGCCAAACTTCGCAAGTCGACTCTTTCGCACCCACCAGACGTAAGTCAGCGGGAGAAGTCCAACCGTAATCGCGGCGATGGGAACGAGCGAGATCCACGGCGAAAACGCATAGCAAACCGCTCCTGCTCCAACGGCAAAGGCGACGGTCATGCCGACGAACTTTGTCACCGTAAGGCTCAGCCCCGACTGCTCGATAAACGCCTCAAGATTCATGAACCGCGAGACGAACTCATCGAGCGAACTTGCGTGTTCGTCCAACGGGCGACGCAGAATGCTGGCGGATTCTATCTCCAGTTTGGACACGCCTCGCCCGCCATTTTTGGTCAGAGACGTCAGGCGGTCTTCTACTTGTTCGTTGCTGCCGCCGAATACCATGGCGGCTGCGAAGATCATGCCGCCGATGCCGATAGCGATCGCTGCAAATATGAAAATTGTTGTCATGGTTTAACTCAGATTCAAGCGTTTTGGGGCTCAGGCGGAAATCATCAACCCGCACAGGTTGGACGTTCCGAGTGTTCGCAGAGGAGCAGAGTAGGTCAGTCTTCCATCATGATTCGTTCGCGGAAGATGCTGGCTGGTAATTTGATGCCCATTCCTTCCAGTTTGTCCATGCATTTCGGTCGCACTCCGGTACACAGGAAGCGACCTTTGGCGCGACCTTTTTCGTCGACACCCATCTTTTCGAATTTGAAGATGTCCTGCATGACGATCGTGTCGTTCTCCATGCCACAGACTTCTGTGATCGCTGTGATCTTTCGCGGCCCTCCCTGCAAGCGGTTTGCTTGGACGATCAAGTCGACTGCACTGGCGATCTGGGTTCGCATCGCTTTGATGGGAAGGTCGAAACCTGACATCATGATCATCGTTTCCATCCGTGCGATCGCGTCGCGAGGCGTATTCGCGTGAGTCGTCGTCAGCGATCCTTCGTGACCTGTGTTCATCGCTTGCAACATGTCCAATGTCTCGGGACCACGACACTCACCGATGATGATTCGCTCAGGTCGCATACGCAGACAGTTTTTTACTAGATCGGTCGCCGAGACGGCTCCCTTTCCTTCAATGTTGGGTGGACGAGTCTCAAGGCGAACCACATGGTCTTGTTGCAGCTGAAGTTCTGCCGCGTCTTCGATCGTGACAATACGGTCGTGGTTGCTGATAAAGCTGGAAAGCGTATTGAGCAGCGTGGTCTTACCAGAACCTGTACCACCGGAGATGATGATGTTCAGCCGAGCCTTCATGGCTCCTTCAAGCAGCATCACCATTTCCGGAGTAAACGCTTTGAAGTTGAGCAAGTCTTCCAGCTTCAGTGGGTTGGAACCGAAACGACGAATTGACATCGCGGCACCGTCGAGTGCCAAAGGCGGAATGATCGCGTTGACACGAGAGCCATCGCTCAGGCGAGCATCAACCATCGGGCAAGTCTCGTCGACACGACGACCGACTTTCGAAACGATCCGGTCGATGATCTGCAACAGGTGATTATTATCACGAAACTCGACGTTTGTCTTTTCCATCTTACCGCCGCGTTCGCAGTAGATGTTTTTGGGGCCGTTGATCAGAATATCACTGATCGCCGGGTCTTTAAGAAGAAGTTCCAGCGGACCCAGTCCGAAAACTTCGTCCATCACTTCTTCCACCAGCCGATCACGTTCGCTGCGGTTGAGAAAATTGTTCTCTCCGTCACATAAACGCTCGACCACGACGCGCACTTCGCGCTTCATGTTCTCGTTTTCAAGATCCGTGACGCGGCTCAAGTCCAGCTTGCCAATCAGCTTCTGGTGGATTCGCTGCTTGAGCTGTTCGTATTCTGTATGTCCGTCTTTGGTCGCAATCGCCATCGTGCGTCTTCCCGTTGATCAGATACCATTTTCTCTGTTCGTTTGGATCGCTCGATGAGCCATTTGCGGATCATCTGTATCCAAACATCTCCGGGAAACATACATCACGCTTTACGCAGAGAAGAAAGTTAAGCTGATTTGCAAAACTTATTTGTTGCAGGCCAACGACACGATGATGCCAATCGTCAACATCCGAAAAGTTTGTGCGTGACTGGCGAATTTGAACGAGCAAGGTGGC